>NZ_CALFQK010000196.1:0-32328 GCF_937921195.1 uncultured Salinicola sp. | reverse complement strand
ACGGAATTCACTCTATCGCGGATGGCTGATTCATGACTCTGGTCTGGCTGATACTGATCCCCTTCATTGGCGGCCTGCTGTGCTGGCAGGCGGAACGCTTCGGCGACCAGGCGCCTCGCTGGATCGCACTGGGCACCATGCTGCTGGAATTGCTGATGGTGCTGGGGCTCTGGGTCAGCAGCGACTTTCAGCTGCCGGCGGAGGGCGCCGCCAGCGCCTGGACGCTGGAGTGGCAGGCGGACTGGATCCCGCGCTTCGGCATTCAGCTGCATCTGGCGATCGACGGCCTGTCGCTGCTGATGATCGCGTTGACCGGCCTGCTCGGTGCCATGGCGGTGGTCTGTTCCTGGAAGGAGATCGTGCGTCGGGTCGGATTCTTCCATCTCAACCTGCTGTGGATCCTGGGCGGGGTGGTCGGGGTCTTTCTCGCCATCGACCTGTTCCTGTTCTTCCTGTTCTGGGAAATGATGCTGGTGCCGATGTACTTCCTGATCGCGCTGTGGGGGCACAGCGGCTCCCAGGGCAGTTCGCGCATCGGTGCCGCGACCAAGTTCTTCATCTACACCCAGGCCAGTGGCCTTTTGATGCTGATCGCGATCCTGGGCCTGGTCTTCGCCCATCACGGGGCGACTGGCGAATACACCTTCGCCTACGCGGATCTGTTGAACACGCCGCTGTCGGAGACCACGGCCTGGTGGTTGATGCTCGGCTTCTTCGTCGCCTTCGCGGTCAAGTTGCCGGTGGTGCCGCTGCACGGCTGGCTGCCGGATGCCCACGCCCAGGCGCCCACCGCCGGTAGCGTCGACCTCGCCGGCATTCTGCTCAAGACGGCGGCCTACGGCATGCTGCGCTTCGCGCTGCCGCTGTTTCCGGAAGCCTCCCAGGCCTTCGCGCCGGTGGCGATGACGCTGGGCCTGATCGGTATCTTCTACGGGGCGATCCTGGCCTGCGGCCAGCAGGACCTGAAACGGCTGATCGCCTATACCAGTATCTCGCACATGGGCTTCGTCTTGATCGGCATCTATGCCGGTACCGAACTGGCGCTGCAGGGCGTGGTGGCGCTGATGGTGGCGCACGCGTTCTCCGCCGCCGGGCTGTTCATCCTCTCCGGGCAGCTCTACGAGCGACTGCACACCCGCGACATGCGCCAGATGGGCGGCCTGTGGGGGCGTATCCGCGGCCTGCCGGGCTTCGCACTGGTGTTCGTGGCGGCCTCGCTGGGGCTGCCCGGTACCGCCAATTTCGTCGGTGAGTTCATGGTGATGTTCGGTGCCTTCGGTGTGGCGCCCTGGATCGTGGTCATCGCCAGCGCCGGTCTGATCCTGGCCGCCGTCTACTCGCTGTTCATCATGCAACGGGTCTACTACGGGCCGCCGGCGGAGGAGACGCCGCTGGCCGGCCTCGACCGGCGCGAGACGATACTGCTGTTCGGCATCGTCGCGCTGGTGGTGTTCTTCGGTATCTATCCCCAACCGCTGCTGGATACCTCGGCCGGGGCCATGCAGGTGGTACAGCAGAGCGTTCAGCAAGCCGCGGCGATGACGGGAGGTGCCCAATGAGCGATGTCGCCAATCATGGTGTCCTGACGACCCTGCTCGCTATTTCCCCGCTGATTCTGGTCTGCCTGACCGTGATCGTGGTGATGCTCTCGATCGCCTGGAAACGCAATCACGCCTTGAGCGCCATTCTCACCGCCGTCGGCCTCAATGCGGCACTGCTGGCGGTGCTGTTCGGCTGGACGCTGGGTACGGTGGACGTCACTTCGGTACTGGTGGTCGACGATCTCTCCCGCTTCGGCGGCGTGCTGGTGCTGATGTCGACGCTGGCCTGCGTCACCCTGGCTCACCACTATCTGGAAGGCTACGAGGGGCCGCGGGACGAGTTCTACCTGCTGCTGACGAGCGCCGCCGCGGGTGGCCTGGTGTTGGTCTCGGCGCGTCACATGACGACACTGTTCTTCGGTATCGAGCTATTGTCGATGCCGCTGTTCGGGATGCTTGCCTATACCTTCCGGGACCGCGGCGCGCTGGAGAGCGGCATCAAGTACATGGTGCTGTCGGCGGCGGCGACGGCATTCCTGCTGTTCGGCATGGCGCTGCTCTACGCGGTGACCGGCACGCTGGACTTCGCCGAGCTGGGGGCGGCGCTCTCGACTCGTGGCAGCGACCCCTGGCTGCTGGCCGGGGCCGGCCTGCTATTGGTGGGGCTGGCGTTCAAGCTCTCCATCGTGCCCTTTCACTTGTGGACCCCGGACGTCTATCAGGGTGGCCCCGGGCCGGCGACGACGTTTCTGGCTACCGCCAGCAAGGTGGCGGTGTTCCTGGTGCTGCTGCGGCTGTTCCAGTCGACGCTGGCCTTCCACGAGAACTGGTGGCACGACCTGCTCGGCTTCATCGCCGTGATCACCATGCTGGTGGGTAACCTGCTGGCGCTGACCCAGAACGATCTCAAGCGCCTGCTGGGCTATTCGTCGATCGCCCATTTCGGCTATCTGCTGGTGGCGCTGGTGGTCAACCAGGGCCTGGCGGTCGAGACCGTCGGCATCTACCTGGTCACCTATGTCCTCACCACGCTCGGCGCCTTCGGCGTCGTCACCCTGGTCTCCAGCCCCTACGTCGCCACCGGCGGTACGGCGGATGCGAGCCCGCTGCACCATTATCGGGGCCTGTTCTGGCGTCGGCCCTATCTCACCGCGGTGATGACGGTGTCGATGCTATCGCTGGCGGGGATCCCGTTCACGGCCGGCTTCATCGGCAAGTTCTATATCATCGCCGTCGGTGTCGAGGCGCACCGCTGGTGGCTGGTGGGCAGCGTGGTGGTCGGCAGTGCCATCGGGCTCTACTACTACCTGCGGGTGATGGTGACCCTGTTCCTGCACGAGCCCGGCATGCAGCGCCGCGACGCGACCCACGACTGGGCCGAGCGCGCCGGCGGCATGGTGGTGCTGGGCGTCGCCACGCTGGTGATCCTGCTGGGACTCTACCCGACCCCGATGATCAATTGGGTCAATTGGGTCGCGGGGTGACGGCCGCCAGCCGTCGAGCGTCCTGCATCACCGCACGAAAGAGCGCCCGCGACAGGGCGCTTTTTTCTTGCTATTCCACCATCCCGCCATCCCGCCATCCCGGGTCAGGTGTCGGTGCCACGATCGCTGGCGAGGCCGATGCTGCGACGACAACTGACTGGCAGATGGATGTCCACGGCGATGGGGAGATGATCCGAGAACATCGCCTCCAGCACGCGCGGCTGCTCGGCCTTCAGCGACGCGGAGAGCAGGATATGGTCCAGCGCGCGGCGGGGCTGCCAGGCCGGGTAGCTGAGCTGCGGCTTGAGCGGGTTGAGATCCAGGGCCTTGCAGAACCGGGGGTGCGCCAGCAGTTGTTCCGGCGTGCAGTTGAGATCGCCCATGACCACCACATGGTGCAGCGGCTCGACGATCTCGCCCAGGTAGTCGAGCTGACGCCAGCGCCCGCGCTGGCTGAGTGCCAGGTGTGCGACGAAGACGTGCAGCGCATCCGGCCCTTCGCCGTAGCGGGCGTGAATCGCGCCGCGCCCGCGCATGCCGGGCAGGCGGTGTTCATCCACCTGGTTGGGCGTCAGGCGCGATAGCAGCCCGTTGCTGTGCTGGGCGACGCGACCGAGGTTGCGGTTGAGCTGCTGAAAATGAAAATCGAACGCTGAGCGATGGGCGAGATACTCGACCTGATTGACATGATTGGATCGAAAACTGCCCCCATCGACCTCCTGTAGGCCGACGATATCGTAGGCCGACAGGGTGCTGGCGACGATATCCAGCCGCGAGCTGCGCTTGGGGTGGGGCAGCAGGTGCTGCCAGCTCCGGGTGAAGTAGTGATGATAGGCCGAGGTATGGATGCCGACCTGCAGGTTGCAGGTCAGCAGTTTCAACGTCGACGCGATCTCGCTGGCGGGTGTCGAGACGGCTAGAGACATGGCGTCACTCGCTCTCGGTGCGTTCCTCGCGGACTTTCTCGATCAGGGCGCTGGCAATCTTCGGCATGTTTTCCAGTGAGCCGGCGGAGTCGGGCGTGACCACATAGCGGCCATCGACGATCAAATCCGGTACGCCCATCAGCTGGTAGCCACGCATCTTGGCCGACGCCTGCTGGATCTCGCTCTTGACGCCGAAGGAGTCGAGCGCCTTGAGGGCTTCATCCTTGCTGACGCCATAGTGGGTGAAGAATTCGGCGATGTCGTCCTTGTCGGTCAGCCGCTTGCCCTGCTTGTGGATGGCGTCCATGAAGTCCTGGCGCATCTCGTGCTCGATGCCCAGCTGCCGGGCTGCATAGAAAGCGATGGCATGCTGTTCCCAGACCCGACCCAGCGGGGCTGCCATGCGATCGAAGGTGACGTCGTCAGGCAATTGGGCAACCCACTCGTTGAGCGGCTTTTCCAGCGCATAGCAGTGCGGGCAGCCGTACCAGAACACTTCGGTGACTTCGATCTGGTCCGCCGGCACCTCGGTTTTCATCGGCTCGTCGACGACCTGATAGTCCTGGCCCTCGACGATGTCCGCCGCCATCACCGCGCCCGAGAACGTCAGCCCGGCCAATAGCGCCACGAAAGACTTGATCATGCGTTACTGCTCCTGAAGGTCGATAAAGTGGTTGTGAAACGGATGTCGAGGAAATCACCGCCAGGCGACGGCGCCTCGGTCGATGGTACGCCACGGCTATTGGAGCCGCGAGGGGCCGCGAGGTTCCCTCGCTAGCCTGCTACCGACCGCTTTCCCTTAGCCTGACAGAAATGGCCGGAAAAGCGTAGGGCACCCAGGCCCGTCGTCGGGCGCGGGGACGTCGACCGCGTTGCCGGAGGCCCGGCCTTGGCGCTCATCCGATGGCCGGCACGCGTGATACACTGCGCGGCGCCACCGTCTCAAGATGATCGAGCCCACCATGACCGCCACGCCCGAGCGCCGCAATTACCAGACCGCGACTTTCCTGATCAGCGCGCCGACGCTGGCCAAATGCCCGTCGGATCGCGGGGTCGAGATCGCCTTCGCCGGACGCTCCAACGCTGGAAAATCCAGCGCCATCAATGCACTGACCCAGCAGCGGGCGCTGGCGCGCACCTCGAAGACGCCGGGACGCACCCAGTTGATCAACTTCTTCACCCTGCAGAACGACGAGCAGCTCAGGCTGGTCGATCTGCCGGGTTACGGCTACGCCAAGGTGCCGGAGGCGATGAAGAAGGAGTGGCAGGCCCATCTCGCCGATTATCTGCATCGCCGCCGCTCGCTGGCCGGTCTGATTCTGCTGATGGACGTGCGGCATCCGCTCAGCGAGTTCGATATTCAGCTGCTCGAAATGGCGGACGATCGCAAGCTACCGGTCCACATTCTGCTGACCAAGGCCGACAAGTTGAAACAGGGCCCGGCCAAGGCCTCGCTGCAGCAGGTCAAGCAGCGCCTGGCCGAATGGGAGGACCTGGTCAGCGTGCAGCTGTTCTCCGCGCTCAAGCGCCAGGGGCTGGATCAGGCTTATTCCGTGATGGATCGGTGGTTGGCCCGTTGAAGCTCCCTCGGGTTCGGCCACTGATTGGAATCCTTTACTGAATCCACTTTCCACTGAATGTGCCACCCCGGTGACGCCTATTCAGGACGGCGCTGGCGATGGGCTCGCTGAGCCGGGGTTTGCGACAGGGATGTCGCTAAAGGCGCGTTGGACAGGATGTCCTTTCGCGCCGACCCGAGCTCAGCGAGCCCAGAGGCAGGATATCGCCGTTCTGGGCGTCAAAAAGGGGAGTGTGAGGGGCTTGCCCCTCACGATAACGAGCGGAACGGAGGGGAATGCTCGTTCAGTCGTGACCTGCTTGGACTCGAATCGATCTCCAATCGATCACGTTCCAAGTCTCCGCTCTCGCCAAGTGACATGTCGTGTCGCTACAACGACGCCTGGTCCAGTTTCGCCACGATCTCCGGCAACTCCCTCACATGCGTCACGCGATGCACTCGCGGCGGCAATTCGCGTTCGCCCTCGTCCTTGGCGTCGATCCACACCGCATGCATGCCGAGGCGCTGGGCCGCCATCACGTCCTCCTCCCAGTTGTCGCCGACGTGCAGGGCGCGATAGGGCTGCGTGCCGAGCCGGGCGACGGCGGTCAGGAACGGACGCGGGTCCGGCTTCGAGGCGTGCATTTCGCCGGCGAGGATGATCACGTCGAAATGGTGATCCAGCGACAGTCGGCGCACGTCGACGTTGCCGTTGGTGATGATGCCGAGCCGATAGCGCCGCGCCCAGGCGTCGAACATCGGGACGACTTCGGGGTAGAGCGCGACCTCATGGCGCAGCGCCATGAACTGCTCGAAACCCGCTCTCGCCCAGCGCTGCGCCTCCTCGGTCGACAGGCCGTGCTCGATCAGCAGCTCATACATGGCGCGTTCGCGAATCCAGCTGTGGTCGCCGCTGCTCAGCGGATAGCGCTGCATCAGCGATGCGCGCAGGGACTGGTAGGCTTCCAGCGGGAAGGCTTTGGCCAGCGGCGTCGCGGTGGGGCCACGGTGGGTGTCGATCTGTTCGGCGAGCCATCGATAATGGGTCGGCTCGGCATGGGCCATGACCGGGCCGTTGTGCCACAGCGTGTCGTCGAGGTCGAAGGTGATGGCGTCAAGCGGCATGGCGAGTGATTCCTAGCGGTTGTCTGAACTCTCGTCCGAGGAGGAAGCCGGCCGGCGCCGTGCCCGGGGATGGGCCTTGTCGTAGACCTCGGCGAGCTGCTGCCAGTCCAGGCGGGTGTAGATCTGTGTTGTCGAGAGATTGGCGTGGCCCAGCAGTTCCTGGACTGCCCGTAGATCCTGGCTGGACTCCAGCAGGTGGCTGGCGAACGAGTGGCGCAGCCGATGCGGATGGAGGTGTTCCGGCAGGCCGCGCTTGCGGGCGGTGTCGGCCAGGCGGGCCTGGATCGAACGATGGCCCAGGCGGCCGCCGTGCTGGGCGACGAACAGCGCTGTCTCGCCCTCTCCCGCCAGTGCGCTGCGAAACCCGAGCCAAGCCTGGATGGCTTGGCCGGCGCGTTGGCCCAAAGGTACCTGGCGCGGTTTGCCGCCCTTGCCCACGACCCGCACGTGACGCTGGTCGAGGCTGGCGAGGTCGAGCGCCGCCAGCTCGGCCAGGCGCAGGCCGCAGGAGTAGAACAGCTCCAGCATGGCCTGGTCGCGCACCTCGAGCGGGTCGCCGTCATGCGGCGTATCCAGAAACCGGCCGAGCAGATCGACGTCCACCGGACTCGGCAGGTGGCGCGGCTGACGGGGCGCCTGGGTCAGTTGGACCGGGTTGTGATCCAGCTCGCCCCGCCTGACCAGCTCATCGGCGAAACGGGACAGCGCGGCGCGGCGCCTCGCCAGGGTCCTCGGCGCCATGCCACGGGTGCGTTCGTGGGCCAGGTAGCGTCGCAGCAGGGTGACGTCGAGCTCGCGCCAGCTGTGCACGTCCTGTGTTTCGAGATAACCGATCAGGCCGTCGATATCGCGGCGATAGGCGTCCACCGTCGCCGGACTGGCGCGCTGCGCCAGCCGCTTCAGGAAGGCGTCAAGTGCGGCCTGCACGGGAGACCTCGGCACGCCGCAACAATCGGCTGACCACCTCGCCCAGATACTCCGTGAACAGCGTATCCAGGGTGGCCCGGAAGTGCTCGCCATCGTGACTGGCCAGCAGCAGGAAACCCAGCGACTCCCCCTGCGTCAGCCGGGTGATGGCGCAGGAGCCGGATTCCGGCGGGGCGTTGCAGTGCGGCAGCAAGGCCTCCCAGTCCTCCCGGTCGAGCGTGGTGCAGCGGCTGGTCTGTTCGTTGAGCAGCAGTTCCAGACGCTGACGCGCAGTGTCGGTCAATTCGAACCGCGGTGGCTGCCAGGCGTTGGTGTCCCGGGGCGAGGCGTGACAGGCCGGTGGCGCTTCGAGCCACAGGCCGATGCCCTGGGTACGGAAACGCTCGGCCAGTTGCGTCGACAGCGCCTCGGCCAGGGCATCGGCGTTCTCGGCTTCGATCAGGCCCAGTACCAGCTCGCGGGTACGGCGATACTGCGCCTCGTTATAGCGTGCCGATTCGAGCAGGTTCTCGAGCCGCCACTCCGCGTCCTCGGCCCGGTGGCGCAGGTCGTGCACCAGCCGCTCCAGTAGTGATACGGCGCCTGGGATATGCGGGTGCGGTACCTTGAGTTGCTGTAGCAGTCCCTCTCGGCCGACGAAAAAGTCGGTATGTTGTGCCAGCCATTCGGCGACCCGATCGGGATCCAGTGTCTGGCGAGGCTCGGGGACCTGGGCGCGTGACATGCGTTGATTCTCCTATGAATCCCTGACGAGGCAGCAGCCTGCCCGTCGTCTCTTTTTATTAGAGTCTGCTAGTTCAAGGCTATGCGCCCTTCGAAGACGCGTTCGGCGGGGCCGGTCATGACGATAGGCGTTTCGCCGCCTTTCCACTCGAGTGTCAGGCGACCACCGCGAAGTTCCACGTCGACGGGGCTTTGCAGCACACCCCGGCGAATGCCGCTGGCCACCGCCGCACAGGCCCCGGTGCCGCAGGCCAGCGTTTCGCCGACGCCGCGCTCGTAGACGCGCAGGCGGATGGCGTGGGGCGACTCGATCTGCATGAAGCCGACGTTGACCTGACGCGGGAAGCTCGGGTGGCGCTGCAGCGCCGGGCCGAGTGTCTCGACCGGAGCGCTATCGACCTCCTCGACCTCGATCACCGCATGCGGGTTGCCCATCGAGGCGACGCTGAAGGTGACGGTCCGGCCGTCGATATCGAGATGGTGCGACGCCTCGTCGCGATCGGCGACGAACGGTACGTTCGCCGGTGCGAAGCGGGGGGTGCCCATGTCGACCCGCACCCGGCCGTCGTCATCGACTTTCAGCGACAGCGGCCCGCCCAGGGTCTCGACCTGGAACTCGCGCTTGTGGGTCAGGCGCTGGTCGATGACGAAGCGGGCGAAGCAGCGTGCACCGTTGCCGCAGTTCTCCACCTCGCCGCCGTCGGCGTTGAAGATCCGGTAGCGGAAATCCATGTCCGGCTTGCGCGGCGGTTCCACCAGCAGCAACTGGTCGAAACCGATGCCGAAATGGCGGTCGGCCAGCTGGCGGATCTGGTCGTCCCGCAGGTAGGCGCGCTGGGTGATCAGGTCCACCACCATGAAGTCGTTGCCCAGGCCGTGCATCTTGGTGAAGTTCAGCAGCATCAGCTCTCCCCCGGCAGCCGGGACTCGAGGGCCCACAGCGAGTCGAGGCTCTCGCGACGGCGTACCAGATGGCTTCGGTCGCCGTCGACGAGGACTTCGGCGGGGCGGCCGCGGCTGTTGTAGTTGGATGCCATGGCGAAGCCGTAGGCACCGGCCGAACGCACCGCGAGCAGATCCCCCTCGGCGATCGCCAGTTCGCGCTCCTGGCCGAGAAAGTCGCCGCTCTCGCAGATCGGGCCGACCACGTCGTAGACGGCGGGTTGCCGCGACGGCCGCGCATCGACGCGTTCGATGCGTTGCCAGGCCTGGTACAGCGACGGCCGGATCAGATCGTTCATGCCGGCATCGACGATGGCGAAGTTCTTGGTCTCGCCGGGCTTGAGGTACTCGACTCGCGTCAGCATCACGCCGGCGTTGGCGGCGATGGAGCGGCCCGGCTCGAGCAGCAGGGTCAGTTCACGCCCTCGCAGGCGCTCGCGCACCGCGTGAACGAAATCGCCAGCCGCCGGCGGACGTTCATCCTGGTAGGTGACGCCCAGGCCGCCACCGATGTCCAGGTGCTCGATCACGATACCGTGGCCGGCGAGCCGGTCGATCAACGCGAGCAGGCGATCCAGCGCATCGAGATACGGCGAGAGTTCGGTCAACTGCGAGCCGATATGACAATCGAGTCCCACGACCTTGAGGTTCGGCCGCTGGGCGGCCCAGGCGTAGAGGTCGAACACCTCTTCCGCGGCCACGCCGAACTTGTTGGCCTTGAGCCCGGTCGAGATATAGGGATGGGTCTTGGCGTCGACGTCCGGATTGACCCGGATCGAGATGTTCGCCACCTGGCCGCGCTCGGCGGCGACGCGGTCGAGGCGCTCGAGTTCCGGGCGCGACTCTACGTTGAAGCACTTGATGCCGACTTCCAGGGCGCGTGCCATCTCGTCGGCCTGCTTGGCGACACCGGAAAAGACGACCTTGGCCGGATCGCCGCCGGCCGCCAGCACCCGCTCCAGCTCGCCGACCGAGACGATGTCGAAGCCGGCACCGAGGCGGGCGAGCACATCGAGCACGGCCAGGTTGGAGTTGGCCTTGAGCGCGTAGCAGACCAGATGCGGCATGTCGCCGAGGGCATCGCTGTAAGCGCGGAAATGTCGAGTCAGGGCGGCACGCGAATAGACGTAGCAGGGCGTGCCGTACTGTTCGGCCAGCCGATCCAGGGCGATGCCTTCGGCGTGGAGCACGCCGTCGTGGACGGGGAAAGCGTCGAACGTCACGGTAGCTCCTCGGCGGTCGGCGAGGTGGCTGCCGGCGCCGGGCTGGCCTGGGGCGCCTGGCGGCGCTGCGCGTCGGAGTCGCTCTCTCCGGGCGTCTGTTTCGACGAGGCCGGCTGCGACGTTTCGTAATCCCCCTGGGGATCGTAGGTCTTCGAGGCCTCGCTATCGCCGGGCAGGTAGAGGGGGCCTTTCTGACCGCAACCGGCCAGCGCCAGCAGCATCGTGCTCAAGACCGCGATGATGAGTGCGTTACGCGACATGATGGCGCTCCTGGAGGGTGGCGAGGGCGTCGCGTGCGCGGCTTGCGGCGGCGCGGACCTGATCCGGTGCGGTCCCGCCGATGTGGTTGCGGGCGGCGACCGAGCCTTCCAGCGTCAGCACCTCGAAGACGTCCTCATTGATCACCTCGGAGAAGCGCTTGAGTTCCTCGAGCGACATCTCGGAGAGGTCCTTGCCCTGCTCGATCCCGTAGGCGACCGCCTTGCCGACGATCTCGTGGGCGTCACGAAACGCGACACCGGCCCTGACCAGGTAGTCGGCCAGGTCGGTGGCGGTGGAGAAACCGCGGCGCGCCGCCTCGAGCATGTTGTCCGGCTTGGCCTTGAGCGCCGGCGCCATGTCGGCGAAGGCGCGCAGGCAGCCCTTGACCGTGTCGAGGGTGTCGAACAGCGGCTCCTTGTCCTCCTGGTTGTCCTTGTTGTAGGCCAGCGGCTGGGACTTCATCAGCGTCAGCAGGCTCATCAGGTGGCCGTAGACCCGTCCGGTCTTGCCGCGGACCAGTTCCGGCACGTCCGGGTTCTTCTTCTGCGGCATGATCGAGGAGCCGGTGCAGAAACGGTCGGGCAGGTCGACGAAGTCGAACTGGGCGCTGGCCCACAGCACCATCTCTTCGCTCATGCGCGAGAGGTGCATCAGCAGGATGCTGGCGAAGGCGGTGAATTCGATGGCGAAGTCGCGATCGCTGACCGCATCCAGCGAGTTCTCCGACGGACGATCGAAGCCCAGCAGCTCGGCGGTGACGTGACGATCGATGGGGTAGGTGGTGCCGGCCAGCGCCGCGGCGCCCAGCGGCAGCACGTTGACCCGCTTGCGGCAGTCGAGCAGGCGCTCGTGATCCCGCGTCAACATCTCCTGCCACGCCAGCAGGTGGTGGCCGAAGGTCACCGGCTGGGCGGTCTGCAGGTGGGTGAAGCCGGGCATGATGGTGTCCGCTTCGCGGTCGGCCAGCTCGATCAGGCCGCTGCGCAGGCGCGAGAGCTCGGCGGCCACGGCGTCGATCTCGTCGCGCAGGTAGAGCCGGATATCGGTGGCGATCTGGTCGTTGCGCGAGCGCCCGGTATGCAGTTTCTTGCCGGTGATGCCGATCCTGTCGGTCAGCCGCGCTTCGATGTTCATGTGGATGTCTTCGAGGGCGATCGACCACTCGACCTCGCCGCGCTCGATCTCCGCCTCGATGGCATTGAGGCCATCGACGATGAGGTCCCGCTCGTCGTCGGTCAGCACGCCGACCTGGGCCAGCATGGTGGCATGGGCGATCGAGCCGCGAATATCGTGATGATAGAGACGCTTGTCGAACGGGATCGAAGCGGTGAAGGCGGCGACGAATGCGTCGGTGGGTTCGCTGAAACGTCCGCCCCAGGATTGGTTGGTTGCCTGCGTCATCGAAAATCGAGCTCTGCGTGGTCTGCGGGTGAAAACTGCGAAACGATTGCCCGAGTGTATCAGAGACAGCGTCGGCATAGGACGCTGAAACTCGCGGTCGAGAAGCGGGATGCAAGGCGTGGCGCGCTGCGCGCCGCCCGGTTTTTACTCGGTCGGCGACTGCTTTATCATGGGATGCTGAGGTTCGCGCAGACGAACACCCACTTGATGACGCATCCCGAAGCGCATGCCCTGGCGTTTTGGGGCGTCCATCCGACCCGGAGAATGGCGTGCCCGACGCTAACAGATTGAGAATCGCAACCCGCAGGAGCGCCCTGGCGCTGTGGCAGGCCGAACACGTCAAGGCGCTGCTCGAACATCATCATCCGCACCTGAGCATCGAACTGGTGCCGCTCTCCACGCGCGGTGACCAGATCCTCGACACGCCGTTGGCCAAGGTCGGTGGCAAGGCGCTGTTCGTCAAGGAGCTCGAGGAGGCGATGCTCGATGGCCGGGCGGATCTGGCCGTGCACTCGATGAAGGACGTACCGATGCATTTCCCCGAGGGGCTGGGGCTCTCGGTGATTCTGGAGAGCGGGGCGCCCACCGACGCGTTCGTCTCCAACCACTACTCCGGCGTCGACGGACTGCCCGAGGGCGCGCGGGTGGGCACTTCCAGCCTGCGCCGCGGCCTGCAGGTCAGCGCGCGCCGGCCGGACCTCGAAGTGCTCTCGCTGCGGGGCAACGTCCAGACCCGCCTGGGCAAGCTCGACGCAGGCGACTTCGAGGCGATCATCCTGGCCACGGCGGGGCTGGAGCGGCTCCAGCTCGCCGATCGGATCACCGCGGAGCTTACCCCGGAAGAGAGCCTGCCGGCCTGCGGCCAGGGGGCGCTGGGCATCGAGTGCCGCCATGACGATGCGGAGCTGGTCTCCCTGCTGGCGCCGCTGGACCACGCCGCGACGGCGACCCGGGTGCGCGCCGAGCGGGCGCTCAACACGCGCCTGGATGGCGGCTGCCAGGTGCCGATCGGCGGCTACGCCGTGCTCGAGAACGACGGCGACACGCTCTGGCTGCGCGGACTGGTTGGCCATCCGGACGGCTCGACCGTACTGCGCGCCGAGGGCCGGGGATCGGCCATGGAGCCCGAGTCGCTGGGGATTCGGGTGGCTGAGGATCTGCTGGCCCAGGGGGCCGGCGAGATCCTCGCCGAGGTCTACGGGGGCGCTGGCGGCGAGTGATGACCGGCCGCGTACTGCTGACGCGTCCCGGGGAGCGTGGCGAGATTCTGGCGCGAACGCTGGAACGGAGCGGTTTCGTCACGGCCGCGCTCGATCTCCTGCGCTTCGAACCGGTGGCGCTGGCGGACGTCGGTCGGGCAGCGCTGCTCGATCTCGACCTGTTCCACGGCGTCATCGTGGTCAGTCCGCAGGCGGCGACGTGTCTTGCCGAGGCCATTGCGTCATACTGGCCGCAGTTGCCGCAGCGGCTGCGTTTCTACGCCGTCGGCGAAGCCACCGCGGAGAGGCTTTACACGGAATTGGGCGTGCCGGCGGTCATCCCCCCGCGGACGAGCGGCGAACACAGCGAAGCGCTGCTGGAAGTGGCGTCGCTCAGGGCGGTGGCCGGCAAGCGCCTGCTGCTGGCTCGCGGCGAGTCGGGTCGCGAGCTGCTGCCGGAACGCCTGCGGGAGCGGGGGGCGGATGTCGAGGTCCTGGCGCTCTATCGGCGCCGTTACCGGGCGCCCTCGCCGCCGGCGGCAGAATGGCTCGAGCGCGGTGATTTCGCCGCGCTGGTGGTGACCAGCGGAGAAATATTGCAACATTTGGTCACGTGGTGTGGCCCGGTTGCGTTGAACCAACCGCTAATCGTCTCGAGTCCGCGGTTGGCTACACTGGCGGGGACGTTGGGGTTCGGCTCGCCTCACGTGGCGTCGGGCGCCTCTCCCGCGGCATTGGACGCAGAGATTCGCGCGGTGCTCGGTCCACGGAGCGCCACCTTCGATCAGGGTGATCACGAAAAAGGCTAGCGATAGATGAGCAAGCAGAGCAAAGATCAGCAACCGCAGTCGGCACCGGCTTCCGATGGCGAGCAGACACCTGACGGCCAGGCCGGGTCGGCCGGGCAGGATTCGAAGGCGACGTCGTCCGAGGCATCGAACACGGGCGGTGACCGGAAGCCCTCATCCGCCGGTTCGCCAGACAAGGCCGGCTCGACCGATCCGATCAAGCCCGACGTCGCTCAGCCAGTCTCCGCCGACGGTGCGACCGGCAAGCCGGGAACCGTGAGCGACGCGTCGAGCGCTTCCAGCAGTTCGACCGACGAGGCCGGCAAGACGAATGCCGGCAGCAAGTCGCCATCGGCAGGCAAGTCCAAACCCTCGAACGGCAATCCCGGCCGGACCGGCAAAACGCCCCCGGGTGGCGGCCAGCCACCGGCGGGGAGTGGCGCGACCTCGGGTGGCGGCAAGCGCGGCACTGGCGGCAAGTTGGGCCTGCTGGCCCTGATACTGGTGATTCTGCTGGCGATCGTGGTGGCGTTCGTCGGCTATCGGGGATGGCAGAAACTGCAGGCGCAGCAAGCGCAGTTGAGCCAGATCGGCACCAACAGCACCACGCTCGATCAACTCGAATCGAAAGTCGGCGAGCTCGACCAGAGTCGCCAGCAGAACCTGAAGATGATGCGGGGCGAATTCGACCAGTATCGCCAGAACCTCGACAACACGCTGGACAAGGTGCTCAAGGAGCTGGCCCAGCAGCAGCAGGCCGACCCGCGCGAATGGTTGCATGCCGAGGCCGAGTATCTTCTGCGTCTGGCCAATCAGCGGCTTCAGCTCGAGCGCGACGTCAAGGGTGCCAAGGCGCTGTTGAAGGCGGCAGATGACCGGCTTCGGGAGGCGGACAACCCGGCGCTGGTACCGATTCGTCGCGCCATCCAGTCCGAACTGGCGTCGCTCGATTCGGTGCCGGTCATCGATCGCACCGGCATCTATCTGGCGCTGATGGCGCAGCAGGAGCAGCTGGCCCGACTGCCGCTCAAGCAGGATATCGAAGAGATCGCCGCCGGCAAGGGCGATGCCCAGCCGAGCGGCGGATGGCGCCAGCAGCTGGCGACGCTGGGTCGCGAACTCAAGGATCTGGTGACCGTACGACGACACGACCAGCCGCTGGAGGCCTTGATCACGCCGCAACAGGAGTCCTATCTGCGCCAAAACGTGCGGCTGCTGCTGGAGCAGGCGCAACTGGCACTGCTGAAGTCCGAGCCCGAGCTCTATCAGGCCAGCCTCGGCAAGGCAACGGAACTGGTCGAGGGCTATTACGCCACCGACAACGACGGTGTGGCCAAGTCGATCGACAAGCTGAAAAGCCTGCGTGACAACGATGTGCGCCCGGACCTGCCGGACATCAGCGAATCCTCGCAGCTGCTCAAGCGCTTCATCGAGCAACGCTTCGGCAACGGGGACCAGCAAGGTTCGCAGGGCAGCGGTTCGCGAGGCGGTAGCGCGAACCAGGGGTCGGCACAGGGAGAGGGCGCATGAGGAAGCTGATCCTGCTGATCGTCTTCGGTCTGGCGGTCGGCGCGCTGTTCGGGCAGTTGATGCAATCGCTGCCGGGCTACTGGTTCATTCGTGTCGGCGACACCTCCGTCCAGACCTCGTTCTGGTTCGGCTGCGTCCTGTTGCTGGCGGCCTTTCTGGTGCTGCATTTCCTGCTGCGGGCTCTGACGCGGCTGCGTCGTCCCGTGAGCCGGCTCAAGGTATGGAACAGCCGCACCCGCCACCGTACCGCGATGAGGCGCACCGTCCGCGGGCTGGTGGCGCTGGCGGAAGGTCGCTGGAAGCGTGCCGAGAAGTCACTCACCAAGGCGGCCGACGACTCCGGCACGCCGCTGGTCAACTATCTCTCCGCGGCGCTGGCGGCGCACTACCAGGGGCGCTACGAGCAGGCGGACGTGCTGCTCAAGCGGGCGCATCACAGCACCGAGGGTGCGGATACCGCGGTCGGTCTGGTGCAGGCGCAGTTGATGCTGGATCGTCAGCAGTTCGAGGAAGCGTTGGCGACGTTGACGCGCCTGGAACAGCAACTGCCGGAACACCCGCAGGTACTCAAGCTGCTCAAGCAGGCCTATCTCAGCGTCAACGACTGGGACGGCATGCGGCGTCTGCTGCCGCGTCTCGACAAGCACCGCCTGATTACCGAAGACGAGCGTCGGGCGCTCGACCAGCGGGTCTATCGCGAGCTGCTGGTGCAGGCTGCACAACAGGAGGACAACCTGCCGCGCGTGCGCTCGTTGTGGGCCGACATGCCGGACAATCTGCGCGGCGATGTCGAGCTGGTCGGGCTTTACGCCGAAGCGTTGATCAAGGGGGGCGAAGAGGGCGACGCTGAACGCCTGCTGCGCAATTCGCTCAAGGAGCACTGGGACACCCGTCTGGTGTTGCGCTACGGTCTGCTCAATGTCGATGCGGCGCGCCAGCTGGTGTACGCGGAGAAGTGGCTGCAGGAGCGGCCCAACGATCCCGATCTGTTGCTGACCCTGGGTCGCCTGTCGCTGCGCAATGCCTACTGGGGCAAGGCGCAGGAGTACTTCGAAGCGAGCCAGCGCCAGCGTCCGAGTGGCGTCGTTTGCGCCGAGCTGGCGAGGCTCTACGCCAATCTCGGCGACCACAGCAAGAGCCAACTCTATTATCGTCAGAGCGTGACGCTGCTGGACAAGTCGCTACCCGCGCTGCCGCAGCCCAGCGACATGACGCGCTGATCTCGGCCTTCGACCGATTGCTCTCCTCGGCGCCTGCGGGCGCCTTTTTTGTGGCCACCGGGAAATCGCCCTCGGCGACGTCTCGAGGCAGGCTACCGATCGAAATGAAGTCGTCACGAGGAACAACGCCCCATGCACTATGGTATCGATGTCGGCGGCACCAAGACCGAGATTGCGATCTATGACCGGGATTGGGTCTGTCTCGATCGCTGGCGTGAGCCGACGCCGTCGGACGACGGCGAAGCCTTCCTGTCGATGCTGGCCGCGCTGGTGCGGGAGGCGGACCGCGGCTGTGACGGGCGCGGCACGCTGGGGCTCGGGTTTCCGGGCGTGCTCGATGAGCGCGGCCATCTGATCACGGCGAATCTGCCGGGACTGCGTCCGTTTGTGCTCGAGACGGCGCTTGGGGCGGTTCTCGATCGCGCCTTCGTGATCGAGAACGACAGCCGCTGTTTCGTGGTGTCGGAAGCCGGCCCCGGTGGCGCGGCAGAGGGGGTGCGTCACGCCTTCGGTGCAATCCTGGGGACCGGGGCGGGTGGTGGCGCGATCGTCGACGGCCGGCTTCTCAGGGGTGGGGGCCGGTTTGCCGGAGAGTGGGGGCACCTGCCGCTACCCGCCGCTGCGGCGAGAGACTACGGGCTGCCGTGCCCGACCTGCGGCTGTGGCCTGTCGGGGTGCCTGGAAACCTACATCGCCGGGCCTGGCCTGGTGAGACTGCATCGTCACTTCGGGGGCGCGTCGTCCACCGCCGAGGAGTGGCACGCGGCCTGGAGGGCGGGCGAACCAGCGGCGCAGCGCGCGCGGGCGTGCCATCTAGACCTGTTGGGCGGTGCCCTGGCCAACGTGGTCAAGCTACTGTCGCCGCAGGTGATCGTGGTGGGCGGAGGTCTCTCGACCCTGGATGGATTGTTGGCGGCTTTGCCGGCGGCGATAGCGGCGCACTTGTTCCCCGGTGTCGAGACGCCGGGCGTCCTCCGCTCTCGTTTCGGGAGCTCGAGCGGCGTGCGCGGCGCGGCGATGCTGGGCGCCGCCGCCTCGGGGGGCACGGGGGACGAACGACTATAAAAAAGGCCGCCCGCAGGCGGCCTGGAAACGCGGACTGGACCAACTCAGCGAGGATCGTCGGTCTCGTCACCGTCGACGTCGTCATCGGTGGGCTTGCGATGCGTCCGGTCCTGCGCCTGCTGGTTCGGGGTCGTCTTCGACTGGCTTTCGCCCTCGATCGCTGCTGGCGCGTCGGTCTGGTGAGACTTCGGCTGACCGGCGGGGCTACCGTCGATCGTGAAGTCCTCCTGCATGATCCGCAGGTTGGCGGGCGGTGCCGAGCCGGTGCGATCCTGTCCGAAGTAGAGCGTGGTATGCGGGAACGGGATCTCGATACCGGCCCGGTCGAAGTAGAGCTTGACCAGCCGGTTGTAGGCGCGGCCGACTCCCCACTGGTCGCCCGGCGTGGTCTTGATCACCACGCGGATGTTGACCGAGCTGTCGGCGAGCGCGATGACCCCTGCCACCGTCATCGGCGCCAGTAGTTTATGGCCATGCTCCTCGCTTGCCTTGAGCTCCTCGTAGGCCGCTTCCAGCTGCTCGATGGCGTAGTCGATGTTCTCGCGGTAGGCGATGCCGTACTCGCCGACGTGATTGCCAAATTCGCGCATGTAGTTGGACACCGTGTCGACCGACGAGAACGGCACGATATGGTAGGTACCCGACAGGTCGCGGATCGCCACCGAGCGGATGCTGACGCGCTCGGCGGTACCGGTGATGCCGCCCACGGTGACCACGTCGCCGGTGTTCATGGCGTTCTCGAGCTGGATGAAGACACCGGTGATGACGTCCTGCACCAGCTTCTGGGCGCCGAAACCGATGGCCAGGCCCAGTACCCCGGCACCGGCGATGAGCGGCCCGATATTGATCCCGATCTGCGACAGCACGATCATCAGCGTCATGATCACCAGCGTGATGGCCAGGGCGTTGCGAAACAGGCTCATCAGGGTCTTGGCTCGCGCGGTGGGAGCGCCGCCACCCGTGTCCGGATTGAGATAGTTCTCGATCAGGCTGGCCAGGCCAATCCAGACCATCGCGGCAATGATCAGGATCAGGATGACCTGGATCACCGTCGCGACGGTGTGCGATCCCGCATCACTGGCGTACCAGGCGGCGAGATTGAAGGCTTTCCAGGCGTCGAGCGTGTACATCACCACGGCGATCAGGATGATGGCGCGGATGATCTTCAGCAGCGTCGGGATGTAGGAGTTCAGCCGGGCCTCGAGCAGCGGCAGGCGGGTGCGCATGTTGTCGCCGAGGTCGATGCGTCGCCCGATGAGCTGGGTCAGAATGCTGGAAACCAGCATGCCGACGCCGACGTAGATGATCGTCTTGAGCGTTGCGATCAACACGAATGGCAGCGCCGTCTCGGGATGCAGCAGGGTGACGGCGAACACCATGATGGCGTAGAGCAGGGCGACGATGTGCCAGGTCCGTGCGAACAGCCGAAGTGCCACGCGTGAGGCGGACATCTGGGCCGCGTCGGCCTTGGCGATGATCATGTCGCGGACGCCGTTACGGTTCTTGAGGATCACGCCTATTGCCCAGATCAGCGCGATGAGCATGATCAATACACTCACGGCCTTGCCGAACGCGAGTGAGAGATTGGTATTGAGAATCGGTACCGCGACCAGCATGCCGTAGCCGACGAAACCGGCCAGCATTGCCAGGAAGCGGTTGCAGCGCCTGGCCTGAGCGGCCTCGATCGATACCAGGCGCAACCCTTCGTGGTGCGACGAGAAGAGAATGCGCAGCGCGCACTTGAACAGCTCGATCATCAGGAAGGCGTTGAGGAACAGCGAAAACCGGGTATTGAGGCTGCCGCTCTCCCCGACAAGGAAGGTCGCGACCAGATTGCCGGCCACGTAGGCGAGCACGACGACGATGACGTCGACGACGGCTGCCAGTACCACGGCGACGATGACCCGCAGCAGATGGCTGCGTCCGCCGCCATGCAAGGCCCATTGACTGAACTTCGAAAACAGCGGGCTCGCGATCCGGCGCAGAATCAGGAAGGCGGCGACGGTCGCAACGATGACCAGCGCGAGATCGATCGCCGCACTGAGGAAATCGCTCATGCTGAATGAGGGACCGCTGCTTGCCGCGGCGTCTCCGCTGGTGAAGAAGCCACCGATCATGGTGGCCAGGCTGGTGAACTGCCCGCCGATGTCACCCGCGATATCGCTGGTCATCTGCGCCATTCTGCGGGGGAAGGAGGCCGTGGCGGGGGAGCTCTCGCCACCGTCGCTCGCCGCCGTCGATCCCTGGCCGCTCTGGGAGGTCTCGCTGGCGCCATCGCTGGATTCCTGGGCGCCGCTCTGCTGGGTATCGCCGGATTCCTGCTGCGCGGCCAACTCCCGCAACTGGTCGATCAGCGCCTGACGCGACTGCGAGTCTTCGAGCAAGTCCGCCATGGTGGAATAAGCCGGACCACCCTGAGCATTCTGCCCTTCGGAGCCACTTTCCTGAGCCAGTGCCGGCGCGGCGAATATCAAAAGTAGTAGCAATAGCCAGCGACTGAGCCAGCGATCGGGGCGAAGGACTGTCAAGCTCCAACCTCCTTGTCTTATGGATGGATCGATCGGGCAGTGTTGCACCCACCCGACCGTCGGTAGGGTAACACTTTATCGTTTGGGACAAACTGACGCGTCCATCGGGACCACGGCGATCCTATGAGGCTAGCCGATCTGATCGAGCTTTCCAGGGCTTCGGCAGTGAGGTTCGACCCGGATCCCGTTGTCTCTGCCGGCGAACGCCTGCCTGGTGGATGCTGGAGGATGGCCGGCGGTGAGGGCGTCATTCCTGAGGATCCATGACAAAGTTCATGCTCGGCGGGCGATGTCGGGCCAGTTGGAGGCTGCGATATAGTCGGGATGAACCAGCGGGCCCGGGCAGCGTGATTTCGCGATTCGCCGGCAGCGTCGTTTCCGGAACTCCCCGTTGCACGCCACTATGGAGCTGTCATGCATTCATTCTCTTTTGCCGAACGTCTCGAGCGCACTCCCGAGCTGGTGGCCGAAGCGACGACGCGGCTGGATCGCCAGGATTTTGACGGCGCCATCTCGTTGCTGGAGCCCGCGTTTCGAGCCGGAATCGACAGCCTGGAACTCGCTCGGGCGTTGATGCAGGCATACGAGGGCGCGGGTGAAACCGCCAAGCAGGAAGCCTTGATGGCTGTCGTGCTGCAGAAATCCCCCCAGCCGCCACTCAAGCTGAGTATCGCTTATGCCGAGGCGGCGATGACCCGTGGTGACTGGTCCGCCGCGGCCGAGAGGTGGCAGTCGATACTCGATCACCAGGCGGCCTTTCCTCCGCAGGTCTATCTGCGTCAGGCGCGGGCCATGCTCGCGGCGAAGCAGTTCGCGGCGGCGCTTCGCACGGTGGATCTGGCGCTGGAAGAACGCCCCAACGACCCCGTGTTGATGGATCTCAAGAGCGTCATCGCCAGTCAGAAGGCAAGAAAGTACCAGGTAATGGTCCAGCCACTGCCGGCAGCGCACGCGCTGCATTGGGAGGCCATCGACGGCCAGCGTCAGATTGCGACACTCGAAGCCTTTAGGCGCTATCGGATTCGGGGTCGGGTCGACGGACAACCCGACCGGCAGCCCGAACTGGTTGCCACCTACCCCGATGGCGCTTCGTCCCTGGTCTTGCGGGAGCCGCATGAGGGGAGGAGTGCCGGCGCCTGGGAATTCGAGCACTCACTGGATATCTCCGCGGGAGTGACCCTGGGCGTTCGTCGCGAGAATGGCGAGTTGCAGCAGTGCGTGAGCTTGTCGATCGCACCGGTGATGGAGGTCGTCGAGGGACGGGAGGGGTGGCTGTTCCTCGCCAACGACGCCAACGCGAGTATCGACCAGTTCACGGGCAAGAAGCGCCTGAGCGATGAGGAGATGTCACAGTGGCAACGCTTCGCTGCCGAACTCGGGCCGCTCCAGCGGCAGCGCTCCCTGCTGTTCCTGATCGCCAACTCCAAGGAGAAGGTCAGGCCGGAACATTATCCCTACGAAGGAGCCGAACTCACCATCACCGAACAGGTGTCGACGCTGCTGGAGCAGGGCGGGGTGGATTACTGCAACCCCATTGCCGCGATGCGGGCGATAGCGGATAGCTACTATCCCACGGACACCCACTGGAGCGGTCGCGGTGCCTATCTCGCCTTTGCCGCCTGCATGCGCCACTTCGGATTCGACGATGACTTCGAGTCGCAATATGCCTTCGAGCAGCGGGAGGTGGTGGGCGACCTGGGGTCGAAGCGGGAGCCCCCGGCCAAATCCTCGTCCACCGTTGCCGTCTTCCGGGGAAAGAGCGGCGCATTCTGCCGTTTTTCCAATTACCTGCCGGGAACCGGCAATATCACGATCTTCGAGAACCCCCGGCCGCTCCACGCTCGAACCCTGGTCGTCTTCGGAGGATCGTCGGCGGGCGCGGGCGGGTTCGCGACGCTGTTTGCCAACGTCTTCCGGCGGGTCGTCGTGGTCAATCTACCCGGCAGCTACGTACATGAGATCGTCGATCGCGAAGCCGCGGACCATGTGATCCTGCAGACCAACGAGCGTTACCTGGCAACACCCGGACGGATCGTGAAGACGCTGGCCGAGGCCGAGCTCGATCGGGTGGCGCGTGCGATGCCGGCGGCCGAAAGGGTCAAGCTGATGGAGAGAATGAGCCGATTCGCTCCCTGCGAATTTTATCACGACTTCATGAAGGCACTGCTGGCGGGGTGAGGTCGTCCGGTCCGCGGACCACTGCCGGGATGTCTGGGTTCAGGCCACAAAAAAAGCACCCGTCAGGGTGCTTTTTGCTGTTTGGTGGAGGCGGGGGGAATTGAACCCCCGTCCGCCGGCACTCGCCCATCAGCTCTACATGCTTAGTTCCGTCTTTTGATTTAACGCAGTGCACTCCGACGGGCAGGATGGCACCTTGCGATCTCTCTAAGGTTTAACGAATGTCAGGAGAGCGCTGACATCCGCGGTCCCATCAGCTTTAGCTCATATCCCCGCCGCGATGAATGGGCACATCGCTTTGGGGCCAGGCTAACAACTAGCAGTTTTTACGCTGCCAGTGCGCCTTGAGCGTAGTTTTCGTCGTTTGCGACTATTCAATTGCAACGTTGGATTTACGAGATACGTTACACTCTCGGCATGCACCTCAGGGATTGTCACCGGCGTCGAAGCCATGTCGCCCCCGTACAACCCGTTCATTCTATCAGATGGTGACTAGCCCGCGCCATATCAAGTGCCGACTCAAGCATTTAGCGCCGCCTCAGGCATGATCCCTCATGACCCGGGCCTTCTCGCGATTCCAGTCGCGCTCTTTCTCGGTGGCGCGCTTGTCGTGCAGTTGCTTGCCACGCACCAAGGCCAGCTCGCACTTGACCAGGTTCTGCTTCCAGTAGAGCTTGAGCGGCACACAGGTGTGCCCCTTCTCCTGCGTCCTGGAGAAAATCCTGGCGATCTCCTTGCGATGCAGCAGCAGCTTGCGCGTCCGGGTCGGGTCCGCGAGCACGTGGGTGCTGGCCGTATTGAGCGGCATGATATGACTACCCAGCAGCCACGCCTCGCCATTCTTGACCAGAATGTAGGTGTCGGTCAGCTGAGCCTTGCCTGCGCGAAGACTCTTGACCTCCCAGCCGGCCAACGACAGGCCTGCCTCGAAGGTCTCGTCGATATGATATTCGAACCGAGCCTTCTTGTTCTGGGCGATCGTGTTGCTGCTAGGCGCGTTGCCTTTTTTCTTACCCATGACACCTCTTTGCGGCGTTATCCGGTATGCCCCACTGCCAATGCATTCGATGATCTGTGCGCCGTGCGCTATGGTCGTTACGCCATGCGTCGAGGGAGCGCGTTGGCGAAGCATCGTGTGAAGCCTGGTTATGAGGGCAGCCGTGATACCATTCAAGCCATCTAAACGGAGCCCCATGATACGCATGTCGGGGCGATAAATCAGCGGAGACCCCTATGCCCAGCGTGAATCGGTCTGCATTCGTTCGGCATACACCGGAGCAGATGTTTGAACTGGTCAATGATTTCGAGCGTTACCCCGAATTCCTGCCCGGATGTCGGCGGGCCAGCGTCGTCGAGCAGGGAGACGGCTATCTGATTGGCCGAATGACATTGGCCAAGGGCGGCGTGGAGCAGAGCGTGACGACACGCAACGATCTCGAGCGTCCCGAACGCATCGACCTTTCGCTCGTCGACGGCCCCTTCAAGCGGCTGAGCGGACAGTGGCATTTTCGGGCGATGGGCGAAGACGCCTGCAAGATCGAGCTCGAGATGAGCTTCGAGTTCAGCAACCGCCTGCTGGGCATGGCGTTCGGCCGGCTGTTCCAGCAGGTGGCGGGCCAGTTGGTCGATGCCTTCACGCGCCGCGCCGATCAGGTCTACGGACGCTAGCAGGTATGCCGATGGAATCCATCGAAGTCGCCTTCGCGACCCCCGAACACCAGACGATCGTGCGCTTGACACTTGAGCCCGGCATCGATGCCAGGCGGGCGGTCATGCTGGCGGACCTGCCGAGCCGGCACCCCGCATGGAGGGGCTTCGACTTCACGCAGGCGCCGCTGGGAATCTTCGGCCAGCGCCTGCCCTCTCCGGAGGAGTACCAGCCGGTGGCCGGCGATCGCATCGAGGTCTATCGACCGCTGGAACTCGACCCCAAGCAGGCACGACGCGAACGGGCGGCCAACGCTTCGACGCGTTGAGCCGCCCGTTCGTCCGGTATCTCAGATACCGCTGGGGCCGATCTGCGGAACCGACCCGCTCTCGCCGGCGCCTTCCACGGCAGGCCCTGGGCCATCGTCCTGGTTCAGCTCGACGTCCGAGTCCATGTCGCCGGATTTGGCGATGTCGACCAGTTGGTCGTCCTGGAAAGTCAGCGTCAGGCGTTTCTCCACCGTGCCCCCGTAGGCTTCGTCGAGATAGAAGACGTAATCCCACTGATCCGATGAAAAGGGCGCTTCCAGTAGCGGCGTTCCCATGATGTAGGCCACCTGTGAACGGCTCATGCCAGGATGAAGCTGGGACACCATGTCCTGGGTGATGAGATTGCCTTGTGGGATATCCCTTTTGTAGACGCCGAAGTAGCTGCAGCCGGCGATGAGCGAGACTGCGAGGAGAAGTACGACCGTTCTGATCAGATTTTGCATTTGAGTCCGTCTTTCACTATCGTTGCGTGGATTGATCATACCCGACACGAGACGCTACTGCGAAGAGCGACCATGGCCGACGAAAACCAAGAATTGCGTAAGGCGGGGCTGAAGGTCACTCTGCCGCGCGTCAAGATTCTGCAGATCCTCGAAGCGACTCGTAAGGAAGAAGAGCTCCACATGAGCGCCGAGGACGTCTACAAGGCCTTGCTGGAGTCTGGAGAAGATGTCGGGTTGGCGACGGTCTATCGCGTATTGACTCAATTCGAAGCGGCAGGACTGGTCGTCCGCCACAATTTCGACGGCGGCCACGCGGTCTTCGAGATGTCCCAGGAAGAGCACCATGATCACATGGTGGATCTCGAGTCCGGCGAGATCGTCGAGTTCTACGACGAAGAGATCGAGCGTCGCCAGCGCGAGATCGTCGAGGAGCACGGCTACGAGCTGGTCGAGCACGCGCTGGTACTGTACGTTCGCCCCCGCGGCTCCAAGGCGACACGCCAGGATGGCATCAAGAAGTAATCTCCACGTCGCCGGTGGAAACACGACAGAACATCAAAACGCCGACCCTTGGGTCGGCGTTTTTCGTATGTCTCCCCCCGCTGCGGCTCGACGCTCCGGCCCCTGATTCTCGTGGGACGGTCCGTATCAGTGTGCCGAGCTCTGACTGGCCGCCAGCATCTCGCGGGCATGGGCCAGCGTCCGGTTGGAGAGCTTTACGCCTCCCAGCATCCGCGCCAGCTCGCGTACCCGCCCGGCCTCGTCCAACTGGGACATCAGGGTGCGGGTCGTATCGTCGCTGGAGTGCTTCTCGATATGCAGGTGCTGGTGCGCCTGCGCGGCGACCTGCGGCAGGTGGGTGACGGTCATGACCTGGGCATCGCTGCCCAGCCGGCGCAGTAACTGCCCGACGATCTCGGCGGTAGCGCCGGAGATGCCGACGTCGACCTCGTCGAAGACCAGCGTCGCCAAGGTGCTGTGGCTCGCGGCCACGACCTGAATCGCCAGGCTGACGCGGGAGAGTTCGCCGCCCGAGGCGACCTTGGCCAGCGGGCGGGTCGGCTGGCCCGGGTTGGCGCTGATCTGGAGGCTGACCCGATCCAGCCCGTGGGGCTGGGGCGTCTCCAGCGGCGTGACCTCGACGGCGAAGCGCGCCTTGTCCATTCCCAGGAACGCCAGTTGCTCCTGAACCTGCCGGGCGAAAACCTTGGCGGCACGCTGCCGCGTTTCGCTGATCTCCCTGGCGCTATCACGGTATTGCTGGCGCAGTTCGTCGAGCCGGCTCCTCAGCGTCTCGAGATCCTCGTCACCGCCGTCGAGCGCCTCCAGCTCCTGCCGCAGCCGGCGATGCAGCTCGCTCAGCTCCTCCGGCATGACGTGATGCTTGCGCGCAATACGATGGACCTCGCCGAGTCGCTCCTCGACCCAGGCCAGCCGCTGCGGATCGAGCTCGGTCGACTCGACGAAATGATGCAGCTCGCGGGCCGCCTCCTCGAGCTGGATCTGGGCATCATTGAGCATGCCGAGCGCGTCCGCCAGGCTACCGCGGTCGCTTCCCGGTACCCGCGAGAGCCGTTGGGTCGCCTGTGAAAGCAGCGTCAATGCGCCACTTTCGTCATGGTCGCAGCTATCCGCCGCGAACTGCGCCTCGCGCAGGCTCTCCTCGAGATGGGCCAGCGTCTCCTGCTCCTGTTCCAGGCTGGCGAGTTCGTCGGCCTGGAGATCGAGCTGATCCAGCTCCTCGACCTGATAGCGCAGCAGTTGGCGCTTGGCCTGGCGCTCCTCGTCGTTCTCGCTGCGTTCGCGATACTTCCGGCGCAGCGCATGCCATTGGCGATGCAGGTCGCCAAGCTCGGCGACCGCCTTGTGATGACCGGCGGCGTCGTCGAGCAGGCGACGGTGCGTGTCCTCGCTGAGCAGAGCCTGGTGCGCATGCTGGCTATGCACGTCGATCAGGCACTCTCCCAGTTCACGCAGGTCGGCGATGGTGCAGGGCTGGCCGTTGATCCACGCCTTGGAGCGTCCGCTGGCGGTAACGACGCGGCGAAGAAGACAGTCGTCCGTCGCGAGTTCGCGGGCGGCCAACCAGGCCTTGGCGTCCTCCCGCTCCGCGATATCGAAACGCGCGCTCAGATCGGCGCGGTCGGCGCCGTGGCGTACGCCGCCGGCGTCGGCCCGCTCGCCCAGGCAGAGGCCCAGCGCGCCGAGCAGGATCGACTTGCCGGCACCGGTCTCGCCGGTGATGGCGGTCATGCCGGCCTGGAACTCCAGATCCAGCGTGTCGACGATGGCGAAGTCACGAATGGCGAGTTGGATCAGCATGCAGCCTCCCTGGGGCGATGGCGGCGATACGGTAGCGGATGATGGACGATCGACCGCACGGGCTTCTGGTTGTTTATACAGTAGTCGAAAATGGCCTTCAACGGCTGTCGTGCAGGTGTGGTGGCGAAACGCTTGAGATCTGAATCGATAGCCCCATATAGGCAGACAACTTCCGACGCTTGTCGAATCCGCGTCACGCTTGTCGAGTAACTGTCACAACACCTTGCCAGGAGAGATTCATGGCTAGAGATCCGCAAAACCCCGTAGACGAAGAACTCGAGCGCGCCGAACGCGACGGCGAGCCGCAGCACCAGTCCACCAACGAGGCGTTGGACGGTGATCTGGAGCAGTTCGCGGAGTCGCTCGAACACGAGGCGGATGACATCGAGGGGGAGGCCAACCCCGAGGCCGAGGTCCTGGCCGCCAGGGTCGAGGAGCTCGAGCAGGCGCTGGCGGACGCCAAGGATCAGTCGATGCGCGCCGCTGCCGAGGCGCAGAACGCGCGCCGCCGCGCCGAGCAGGATGCCGACAAGGCGAAGAAGTTCGCGCTCGAGAAGTTCGTCAAGGAGCTGCTGCCGGTGGTCGACAGCCTGGAGAAAGGGCTGGAAAGCATGCAGGAGGTCGACGAAACGCACCGCGAAGGCGTCTCCATGACGCTCAGGATGCAGCTCGACGCGCTGAGCAAGTTCGGTGTCGAGCAGCTCGATCCCCAGGGCGAGCCGTTCGATCCGCAGTTCCACGAAGCCATGACCATGGTTCCCAATCCGGAACTGGAACCCAATACCGTGATGGACGTCATGCAGAAGGGCTACACCCTCAACGGCCGATTGATCCGGCCGGCGATGGTCGTGGTCAGCAAGGCGGCGGGGTAAGAGGGCTGGGCGCCGTGGCCGGGCCGATACTGCAACTCAATGTCGGCGGGGACTTGAAAGGCGCCGGCCAGCCCCCACATAGCAAGCAATCGCGCAGCAAGCGCCGTCATCCAAACGAATTGAGTCGTTAACGAATAGTTAGAGGTGAGGAATTATGGGACGCATCATTGGCATCGACCTGGGTACGACCAACTCCTGTGTCGCCGTACTCGATGGTGACAAGACTCGTGTGATCGAAAACGCCGAAGGTGGCCGCACGACGCCTTCCATCATCGCTTACACCGACGACGGCGAAACGCTGGTCGGTCAGGCGGCCAAGCGTCAGGCGGTCACCAACCCGACCAATACGCTGTACGCCATCAAGCGTCTGGTCGGTCGCAAGTTCAAGGACGATGTCGTCCAGAAAGACATCAAGATGGTGCCTTACGAGATCGTCGAAGCCGACAACGGCGACGCCTGGGTCAAGGTCAACGACAACAAGTTGGCACCGCCCCAGGTCAGCGCCGAAGTGCTGAAGAAAATGAAGAAGACCGCCGAGGACTATCTCGGTGAAGAAGTGACCGAAGCGGTCATCACCGTGCCGGCCTACTTCAACGACTCCCAGCGCCAGGCGACCAAGGACGCCGGCCGCATTGCCGGTCTCGAGGTCAAGCGCATCATCAACGAGCCGACCGCAGCCGCGCTGGCCTACGGCATGGACCGTTCCACCGGCGACCGCACCATCGCGGTCTACGACCTGGGCGGCGGGACCTTCGACATCTCGATCATCGAAGTGGCCGACGTCGATGGCGAGAAGCAGTTCGAGGTGCTGGCCACCAACGGTGACACCTTCCTGGGTGGCGAGGACTTCGACCTCAAGCTGATCGACTATCTCGTCCAGCAGTTCAAGAGCGATTCCGGCATCGATCTGTCCGGCGACAGCCTCGCCATGCAGCGTCTGAAGGAAGCCGCCGAGAAGGCCAAGATCGAGCTCTCTTCCGCGCAGCAGACCGAAGTCAATCTGCCCTACATCACGGCGGACAACACCGGTCCCAAGCACCTGGCGATCAAGGTCACTCGCGCCAAGCTGGAATCACTGGTCGAGGATCTGGTCCAGCGTTCGCTTGGCCCGTGCAAGACCGCCATGGAAGACGCCGGTCTCTCCAACAGCGAGATCCACGACGTGATCCTGGTCGGCGGCCAGACCCGCATGCCGATGGTGCAGCAGAAGGTCGCCGAGTTCTTCGGCAAGGAAGCGCGCAAGGACGTCAACCCGGACGAAGCCGTGGCCATGGGCGCCGCGATTCAGGGCGGCGTGCTCGGCGGTGACGTCAAGGACGTGCTGCTGCTCGACGTCACGCCGCTGACGCTGGGCATCGAGACGCTGGGTGGCGTGATGACGCCGCTGATCGAGAAGAACACCACGATCCCGACCAAGAAGACCCAGACCTTCTCGACCGCCGAAGACAACCAGACGGCCGTGACCATTCACGCGCTGCAGGGTGAGCGCAAGCAGGCCGGTCAGAACAAGTCGCTGGGTCGCTTCGACCTCGCCGACATTCCGCCGGCGCCGCGCGGCGTGCCGCAGATCGAGGTCGCCTTCGACCTGGACGCCAACGGTATCCTCCACATCACGGCCAAGGACAAGGCGACCGGCAAGGAACAGTCGATCGTCATCAAGTCCTCCAGCGGTCTCTCCGACGAGGAGATCGACCAGATGGTCAAGGATGCCGAGGCCCACGAGGCCGAGGACAAGAAGTTCGAGGAGCTGGTGGCCCTGCGCAACCAGGCCGACGGCATGATCCACGCCTCGCGCAAGACGCTCGAAGAGGCCGGCGACAAGGTCGATGCCGACGAGAAGAGCAAGATCGAGACCGCCATTGGCGAGCTCGAGGAAGCGCTCAAGGGCGACGACAAGGATGCCATCCAGGCCAAGCTGGATGCCCTGACCGAAGCTTCCGGCAACCTGGCTCAGAAGATGTATGCCGAGCAGGGCGAAGGCGCCGAGGCCGAAGGCCAGCCGGCCGACGACGCCCAGGCCAGCGGCAAGAAGAAAGAGGATGACGTGGTTGACGCCGAGTTCGAAGAAGTCAACGACGATCAGAAAAAGCAATAACCACGACGTCTGACGCCGTGTGATCGGCAGCAGCGCGGGAGCTCGGACGACTCCCGCGTTGCTGTTTGCACGGCACCGACACGGAGGCGGACTCAGTAATGTCCCAACGTGACTATTACGAAGTATTGGGCGTCGACAAGGGCGCCGACGGCAAGGACATCAAGAAAGCCTATCGTCGGCTGGCGCAGAAGTACCATCCGGATCGCAATCCGGACGATCAGCAGGCGGCGGAGAAGTTCCGCGAGGTCTCCGATGCCTACGACGTGCTCTCCGACGACCAGAAACGCGCGGCCTACGACCAGTTCGGTCATGCCGGCGTCGACGGCCAGGGCGGCGGATTCGGCGGCGGCGGTTTCGGCGGTGCCGGAGCCGGCGGCTTCAGCGATATCTTCGGCGATGTCTTCGGTGACATCTTCGGGGGGGGCGGCGGTCGCCGCAATCCCAACGCGCCGCAACGCGGCAGCGACCTGCGCTACAACCTCGAGCTCGACCTCGAGAATGCGGTGTTCGGCACCACCGTCGACATTCGCGTGCCGCGCCACGTCGAGTGCGGGCACTGCGACGGCAGTGGCGCCGAGCCGGGGTCGAGCAAGGAGACCTGCCCGACCTGCCACGGCCAGGGCCAGGTACGGATGCAGCAGGGTTTCTTCGCCGTCCAGCAGACCTGCCCGACCTGTCACGGCAGCGGCCAGAGCATCAAGGTGCCTTGCCGCAAGTGCCATGGCGAAGGTCGCGTTCGCGAGACCCGTACGCTGTCGGTGAAGATTCCGGCGGGTGTCGATACCGGCGACCGCATTCGGCTCAATGCCGAAGGCGAATCCGGGCTCAACGGCGGCCCGGCGGGGGATCTCTACGTTCAGGTCGAGATCAAGCCACACCCGATCTTCGAGCGCGATGGCCGCCATCTGCATTGCGAAGTGCCGATCAACTTCGTCGACGCGGCGCTGGGTGGCGAACTCGAGGTGCCGACGCTGGAAGGACGGGTCAAGCTCAAGATCCCGCCCGAGACCCAGACCGGCAAGCTGTTCCGGCTGCGCGGCAAGGGCGTCAAGCCCGTGCGCGGCGGCCCGGCGGGCGATCTGCTCTGCAAGGTGGTGACCGAAACGCCGGTCAACCTCAACGAAGAGCAGAAGGATCTGCTGCGCAAGTTCCAGGACAGCCTGGGCAGCGCCAGTCGCCACTCGCCCAAGAAAGAGGGCTGGTTCGACGGCGTGAAGCGCTTCTTCGAGGATATGAAGCCCTGACGTCGTCGCCGTTCAGTTGATGAAGCCCCGCCCGGTTCGCCGTGGCGGGGCTTTGTCTTTAGGGTGGGGCGCGCTACAGTCGAAAGGTTCATCTTGGAGGCGTGATCGTCATGGACCTGTTGGCTTTCATCCTGGCCGCATTGGGCTTCGCCTACTTGCCCGGTCCGGCCATGCTCTATACCGCCGCGCAGACGCTGGGGCGCGGCAAGCGCGCCGGCTGGTTCGCGGTACTGGGCGTGCACCTTGGCTGCTACGTGCATGTGGTGGCGGCGACGCTGGGACTGGCGGCGCTGTTCGCGGCGGTGCCACCGGCCTACGTGGCGATGAAGGTGATTGGCGGGATTTATCTGCTCTGGGCGGGCGTACGGCTGTGGCGTCAGGGCCTGGGTGAAGCGCCGCAGCTCGAATCACGCGCCTCCGCACGGCGAGTGCTGCGTGACAGTTTCCTGGTCGAGGTGCTCAATCCCAAGACCGCGCTGTTCTTCGTCGCCTTCCTGCCGCAGTTCGTGCAGCCCCAGGCCGATCTCGCCATGACTTGGCAACTGCTCGGTCTGGGCGTGGTCACCAACCTGATCTTCTCCTCTGCCGACGTCGTCACCGTACTACTGGCCGCACCGCTGCGACGGTGGCTCACTGCCGATCGCCGCGGCGGTTCGCGCTGGCTGCAGCGGCTCGGTGGCGGTGTGCTGGGCGGGCTGGGCGTCAATACCCTGATTCACGCCAGCCGCTAGCCCGCGTCGGAGGTCTCCTCCCAGT
>NZ_CALFQK010000195.1:0-9137 GCF_937921195.1 uncultured Salinicola sp. | reverse complement strand
AGCGGCGACGGCTGCCGTTCTGCCAGTAGAGCGACAGGTTGCTCAGCGCGGTGATGAAGATCGTCCCGTCCGGCACGAACGGTGCGCGCACGGCTTGCAGGCCGCCAACGCGCTCCTGGCTGATGATCAGATCCAGCGCGCGCTGCTCGCTTGGCGGCTGATTCTTGTTGACCAGCGGGAAATACTTATCGGCGAGCAGTTTGCGGCCCATGATCACCACCAGATCGGTGGATTCACGGAACCACGGGTCGATCATCTCGTTGACCGCGTCCATGACGAGGGCGTCGAGGTTGGCGTAATCGCCAACGATCCCGATCACCTTGCCTTCGGCGTTTGTCTTCTCGGTGGGGTCGATGACGATTTGGCCGGCCGTTGCGGCGCCGGTCATGACGCGCTGGGGGGCGTGATCGCGGTACTGCTGCAGCCAGCCCTTGTTGACGTCCTGTAGCAGCGGGTTTGCAGCTCGATCGGTCTCGACGGCTGCCGTCGTGCCGTTGAATCCGATCATGATCCGGTCCAGCGCCTGCTGGCGCAGGATCACGTTACGAACGCGAGTCTGGAAGTCCTTGAAGCGTGACCAGGCGTCGAGCTTGCCCCAGGGAATGGCCGTGTCGAACTCGGTGGACACACACTCATAGGTGTTCGCGCTCAGGGCGGTGACGTCGCGCGGCGAGCGGTCTTTGGCCGAGACGTCGGTACGACCGGCAATCGGGCCGGTGACGCCGAGGCCGAGCTTTTCGCCCTTGAGCTCGTCGACGCCGATCACGTTGATCAGGCTGAGGAATTCGCTCGATTCCTGGATGCGTGTTTCCAGCGTCTGCTGGACGCTGGGCTCGACCGCGAAGGATTCCGTCGCGGAATTGACACCGGACAGCTGGGCGATGTGTGCGGTCAGGCGGTTGAAGGCGACGCGAGTATCGTTGCGCATGGTGTGGCGGTCCTTAGCAGTCAGTCAGTTCGGTACCGCCGTTGCCGCCGAGAGCGGGTGAGCGGAGCGGTTGATCGGGGGTGTTGTCGAGCGTGTTGAACAGCTCGTCGAGCTTGGTGCGCGTCTCTTCGTGCGCGGTTTGCAACTCGGCGAACGCGTCCGCGGTGGGGCGCTGGGCGATATCGGCCTCGAGTGCCGCGTGGCGCTGGACGAAGAGCCCGAGCGTCTGCTCGAGATCAGTGCGGAACGCGGCGAAGCCTTTTTCCGTCTTCGCGTCGTGTCGCTTGAACAGGGCTTTCACGCTATCGAGCAGCGACGGGCCGGTGTCGGCCGGCGGCTCGACGTAGCCGTCGAGATCCGTCTCCACGGCGGCGGAGAAGAGGTTTTCGCGCCGCGTCTTGCGACCGGCAATCGGCGATGCATCGCCGGCACTGGCGCTGAACTGGAGCATCTGCGTTCCCAGCGATGCCGGGTTATCGGTTACGGCCAGGCCCACCAGGTAGGGCTCGCCGGTGCCGGCGAAATCCGGGTCGACTTCCATGGACGAATAGACTTTCTGGCGCAGCTTGTTCAGCGCCTTGAGTTCGTCGGTCGGGTCGATCTCCGCATGAAGTTGAACCTTGCCGGCGTCGTTTTTTTCGACTTTCAGCGCCGTGACGTCGCCGTACGCTTTGAAAGGGCTGTCGGGAAGCACGCCCTTGATGTGTTCGAGATTGACGCGACATCCGTAGGTCTTCGGGTCGAAGTTCGCGGCCATCTTCTCGAGCCAGTCGGCCGGAATCTGACGGCCATCGGTGGTGGCGCCTTCGGTTGCGATAACGTGCCAGGGCATGGGGTTTCCTCAGCGGGTGAGCTTGGCGAAGTCGGTTTCGGTACAAAGTGCGGTCAGGTTCCGCGCCGACTCTCATTCGCTCAACCAAGCCGCGTTGTAGATTCGCGATCTACAACGCGCACGCCGATGGAGACGTCTATCGCGCGGGTACGCTGGCCGCATGACGACGACAGCCCCCGACACTCACGACTCCCCGCGACTCACGGCCCGCCACTTGTACTGGCAGGGCTGGCGCGTCGCGCGCATCGCTGAATTCCTCGAGATGAAAGCGGCCACGGTCCATAGCTGGAAAGATCGCGACGGCTGGGAAGAGGCGACCCCGACCCAGCGTGTCGAGGGAGCCCTCGAGGCGCGTCTGGTCCAACTGATCAGCAAGGAGCGGAAGGGAAACGGGGATTACAAAGAGATCGACGCCCTCGGGCGGCAGATCGAGCGCCTGGCGCGGGTTCACAAGTACGCGGAGACGGGGAAGGAGGGCGACTTAAACCCGAAGCTCGCCGCGCGCAACGCGGGCGAGAAGCGCAAGCCGAAGCGCAACGCGCTGACCGAGGAACAGTTCGAGGCGCTGGAGGCGGCGTTCTTCGAGTCGCTGTTCGACTACCAGCTCACCTGGCACGCGGCCGGCGAAAAGCATCGGATCCGCAACATACTGAAGAGCCGCCAGATCGGTGCGACGTTCTACTTCGCCCGCGAGGCCATCGTCGACGCGTTCAAAACGGGGAAGAATAAGATCTTCCTCAGCGCCTCGAAGGCTCAGGCCCACATCTTCAAGAACTACATCATCCAGTTCGTCAAAGAGACCTGCGACGTCGAGCTGAAGGGCGATCCGATCATTCTCGACAACGGCGCGGAGCTGCATTTTCTCGGTACCAACTCGAAAACCGCCCAGGGCTACCACGGCGACGTTTATCTCGATGAATACTTCTGGATCCACGGCTTCGAGCAGTTCCGGAAAGTCGCCTCGGCGATGGCGACGCACAAGCAGTGGCGGCAGACCTACTTTTCGACGCCGTCATCGATCGCGCACGAGGCGTACACGTTCTGGACGGGCGAGCGGATCAACAAGCGGCGCAAGAAAGCCGACCGGGTCGACATCGACGTGAGCCATGCCGCGCTCGCCGGCGGTGCGCTGTGCGGGGATCGCCAGTGGAAACAGATCGTGACGGTCCACGACGCCGAGGCCGGCGGGTGCGACCTGTTCGATGTCGAGGATCTGCAGTTCGAGTACAGCGCCGACGAGTTCGCCAACCTCTTCGAGTGCGAGTTCGTCGACGACAGCCAGTCCGCGTTTCCGCTCGGTGTCATGCAGGGCTGCATGGTCGATGCCTGGGAAGAGTGGGAGAGCGTCTACCGCCCCTATGCACCGAGACCTGTCGGCAATCGCGGCGTCTGGATCGGTTACGACCCGACCGGGCGCAACGAAGACGGCGACGGGGCGGGGCTGGTCGTGGTGCTGCCCGCGCAGGCGGCAGGGGAGAAGCATCGGATTCTCGAGCGACACCGGCTCAAGGGGCAGGACTACGAAGAGCAAGCGGCCTTCATCCGCAAGTTCGCCGACAAGTACGACATCGATCACATCGGCATCGACACCACCGGGATCGGCGCGGCCGTGGCCGAGCACGTCGAGAAGTGGTTCCCGCTCGTTACCCGCTATCACTACACCGTCGAGCTCAAGACCCAGATGGTGCTGCAGGCACAGCAGATCATCCGCAAGGACCGGCTCGAATTCGACGCCGGCTGGGTGGATCTCGCCCAGTCGTTCATGGCGATCAAGAAACAGCTCACGGCCAGCGGCCGCCAATTCACCTACGTATCCGGGCGCAATGCGCAGACCGGCCACGCGGATCTCGCGTGGGCGACGATGCACGCCCTGCACTTCGAACCGATCGACGGCCCGGCCGGCGAGACCAGCGAATCAATGATGGAGTTCTACGAATGAGCGAGCCAGTCGCCGCCAAGCCACGCGTCCGCGTTCCCGCGATCATGGGGCAATCCAGCGAGCCAGCCCGGGCCGAGGCGTTCAGCTTTGGCGATCCGGAACCGGTCACCACCATGCGCGACGTGTTCTATGAGGGCGTCTGGCTCTCGCCGAACGAGTGGTACGAGCCGCCGGTACCGTTCGACGTTCTCTCGAAGAGCTACCGCGCCACCGCCCATCATGGCTCAGCGCTACAGGTGAAGCGGAATATCCTTCTACGCACCTTCAAGCCGCACCCGCTGCTGAATCGACAGACATTCAGCGCGCTGGCGCTCGATCACCTGGTGTTCGGCAATTGCTATCTGGAGGAGATCCGCGGCCGTCTGGGGCGGCTGCTCGAGCTGCAGCGCCGCCCGGCGAAGTACATGCGTCGCGGCAACCGGAATCGCTACTTCTGGGTACCGGACTGGGTGAACAAAGCCGAGCTGCCCGAGGGTCGGACGATCCATCTGATGGAGCCGGACATCGACCAGCAGGTATATGGCCTGCCTGACTATCTGGGCTCGCTGCAGTCGGCATGGCTCAACGAGAGCGCGACACTGTTCCGGCGCCGGTATTACCTCAATGGCTCCCATGCCGGGTTCATCATGTACGTGAACGACGAGGCGCACGACAAGAAGGATATCGACGCGATGCGCCAGGCCCTCAAAGAGTCGAAGGGCGTCGGCAACTTCAAGAACCTGTTCATGTACGCGCCGAAGGGCAAGAAGGACGGCGTCCAGATCATCCCGGTATCGGAGGTGGCGGCTAAGGACGAGTTCTGGCACATCAAGAACATCACCCGCGACGATCAGCTCGCCGGTCACCGGATCCCACCGCAGCTGATGGGCATCATCCCGAGCAACACGGGCGGGTTCGGTGACGTCGAGAAGGCCGCCAGGGTGTTCGTGGCCAACGAGCTCGAGCCGCTGCAACAGACCATGCTCGAGATAAACGACCGCGTCGGTGAAGAGGTGGTGCGGTTCGACCCATACTCGCTGGACTCCCCGCGAGCAGTCGACCCCTAGCGCGCCCAGCTTGTAAACTGCTGACTTCTAGTAGACCTCGCCGCCCGCCCGGGCGGCATTTTTTGCCCGCGCGATGTGCCCACAACAAACGCGACGCGTTAGATTTTCGATTCGCATGCGTCCCCGACGCACCGCCAACGCAGCCGCCAGGGCGGCGCGGCGCTTTTCCCATTCCCGCTCTCGGTTCAGCTCCCCATCAGCCCGCAGGCGGCACGCCTACCCCTGCCACGGGCCTCGGCGCGCACCCGAGCCGCGCGATCAGCACCCCGCCCCGCCCGCGCGCTAAATGGGTCGGAAATTACGCACCTCTGCAGGAGGGCGGAAGCCGCGCCAGTACTGGCCGCATTGGGGGTTATAAGGGTGCAATTTTTTATGCGGATATATGCAAAATGTCGGCTTATCCACACCTGGTTCGCTGTCTCGCTGCTATGATTGCGACGACTCGCGTAGATCGATAGACAACCCAGGTTCTCCATGGCTCTCCACGTGGTGCATTATTGGTACAGTCGGTGTGCCAAAAAGTGACCATCGATGACTTGTCAGGTTAGCGCTAGAGGCCCGTATTTACTGAGATTGTTGGGCGAATCCCGCGTAGCGTGGTACTTCGCTCTTGCATTCGTAATGCGTAGGTCGGTGGTTCGAGTCCACTTACCGGCACCAGGTACTCCTTCCTCTTTGACGTCTTGCTTCCTACCCAATCCCCTTGTGTCATGCACGACAGCGGCCGTCTGGCGCTACATACGACGCTCCCCGCATGTCGATTTGGCGAGCTCTCTCTCCGGTGGCAAGATATCGCTCCTTTTTTCACCGGCTTTGGCATCACGATGGTCAGACGATATCTCGGCAAGATGAAGGGCTCGCCACCGAGCCGCCAGGCACCCTGCTGGCGAGATGCGGTGTGGTCGTGGCTGGGCGCGTTTCTGGGCATGGCCGGCGTGGGTTGGCTGAGCGCGCAATCGCTTCAAGCCCATTCGCTATTGATGGTCGGTTCGTTCGGCGCGACGTCCGTACTGCTCTATGCGGCACCGGAGAGCCCGCTGGCGCAGCCACGCAACGTGCTGTTCGGCAACCTGCTCTCGGCGCTGTGTGGCGTGCTGGTCTGGAAGCTGCTCGGCGATAGCTGGGTGGCGGCGGCGGTCGCGGTATCGACATCCATTCTGCTCATGCAACTGACCCATACCCTCCATCCGCCGGGTGGCGCCACCGCTCTCATCGCGGTGATCGGTTCCGCCGAACTCCATACGCTGGGCTGGTCCTACGCCTTTTTCCCGGTCGCGACCGGCTGCCTGCTGATGCTGCTGATCGCGGTGTTGATCAACAACCTGGCGAGGCATCGTCGATACCCGCTGCACTGGTGGTAGGGCGCTCGAGAGGTCGGTTCCTCACCCTTTTCGCGATCGCAGTACCACACCTTTCAGGCGGCAGCCTGCGGTGGTGCTCCGTACACTCAGGCTTTTCGTCGGAATTTCGCCTCGAAAGCGGGTCGATCCGGATGGGTCGGTGCTGACGGTCGATATTGACGGGCTAATGAGACGGGGATGCCATGAAAACCTTTCGCTATGTCATGACCGTGATCGGCGTGGTGAGTTGGGGCCTCGGTGGAAGCGCGGCCTGGGCCAAGGGTGTGGATGCGCAGGCGCCGATGGACTGCACCGACTTCCGTTGCCATTTCGGGGATGTACTCAAGGCCGACCCGCCATTGATCGCGGAGCCGTTCGTTTCCTTCTATCGCGACCAGGTCGTCAAGCCGATGCGGCCTTACCACGACTGGGAGCCCACGGCCCGGCAACGGCCGGCATCACCACCGCCCCGGGACAGTCTTTCCGCTGAGGCGGCGAGCGGATCACCGGCTCGGGACTGATCGTCGCACTACCGATCCTTGTTCTGCCTCGAGGCGCCATGCGCCTGGGCCATGTTGCATGGCAACGACGCCCTGACCGTCACGCGGCATTGGCCCGCTCTTGTCCGGAGCGTCGTTTCCTGTCGCGAGACAGGGCGATCATCGCTTTCTCCAGATCCGCGGAGTAACACTTGAACGCCGTGCAGTTGGCGCACCGGACCTGTTGTCTCTCGTCGGCTCGCACCGGGAGATAGAACTGGTCGTGGTCGCAGATCGAGCAGGTGAGGTCGAGCGTGACGCGAATCATGGCGCACCTCTGGAGAGGGTGGAGGTTGGGTCATCGTCGTTTCGTGGGCCGTAGTGTGGCCGGCGTGTGTGACGCGATGATGAATAGCGTGTTGCCCCTCGCTTTTCCGCCCCATTGCCCGTCGTGGATAATTCAGGATTATTTGATTTACGTTATCGTTGGCGTGATCGGTGAGTGTCACCGTGGCGTCTCCGGACGAGAGACATCGAGGTTGAAATCCCTCGGCTCTTTTCTAGGATAGGTATCCCACTGAAAGACAACTGAGGATCCTTTGACCCTTTCCTAATCAAGTTTAGTGCAGCGCATCATGTCGTTTTGCGTATCGCACCTAGGACTGGATCTGAACCCTGATCACAAACTTGGAGGTGATTGGATGTCAGTACAGACCGCATCCCCCAAAACCCGAAACTCCGCGTGGACGAAGCAGGATCGCTATCCGACACGCTTGCGTCAGCCGCAGGACGCGCTCTGGCAACAGCGTAGGGAGGACGTCGTCAAGGGGCGCCATCTCGATGGTCCGCTGAACGGCGAGCAACTGGATCGTTTCGAACGTGACGGTTTCCTGTTCGAGCCCAATTTTCTGGGCGAGTCCGAACTCGACGAGTTGCGGAAAGAGCTCGCGATCATGCTTGACCGTGACGACTTCCGGGATCGGGATTTCTCGATCACCGAACCCCAGAGTCACGAAATCCGCTCGCTGTTCGCCGTCCACCACCTGTCCCGCCGTTTTGCCGAACTGGCGGAAGACGAGCGCATGGTGGGCCGCGCCCGGCAGATCGTCGGTGGCGATGTCTACGTGCATCAGTCGCGGATCAACTACAAGCCCGGCTTCCACGGCAAGGGCTTCAACTGGCACTCGGACTTCGAGACCTGGCACGCCGAAGACGGCATGCCTGAGATGCACGCCGTCAGCGCCTCCATCGTGCTGACGGACAACCATCATTTCAACGGCCCGTTGATGCTGATCCCCGGCTCGCACAAGGTGTTCGTGCACTGCCTGGGCGAGACGCCGGACGACAACCACAAGCAGTCGCTGAAGCAGCAGGAGCTCGGGGTGCCCAGCAACGATGCGCTGCGCGAGCTGATCAAGGCGCGCGGCATCGAAGCGCCCACCGGCGCCGCCGGCGGGCTGTTGCTGTTCGACTGCAACACGCTGCATGGCTCCAACGCCAACATGTCGCCGGACCCGCGCAGCAACGCGTTCTTCGTCTACAACCGTCGCGACAACGCCTGCGTTCAGCCGTTCGGTGCCAGGAAATCGCGACCGTCGTTCCTGGCCCACCAGCCGGACGAAGTGTGGACGCCGCAGCAGGGCACCCACTGAGGCATCCATGACCGCCGTCCTGCGCTGTCGGGCAACTCGGGGCGTCAGGTCGATGTGATGCCATAAGCCGCCGTTGGAGGTAGACTCGTCGAGTTGCCGCCAGCGGCGGCTTCTTGTGTCTGGAGGTTGCCGTTTCGACGAGAAATCCGGGTCGTCGTGCGGTTCGTCACGTTCATCGCCATGACTTTGGAGTTCGACATGTCCTTTACCACCCGATTCGTCGACGGTCTCGAGACCGGCCTGCCGCTGGGCAAGATTCTCTGCGTGGGGCGCAACTACGCGGAACATGCCAAAGAGCTCAACAACCCGGTTCCCAAGTCGCCGATCCTGTTCATCAAGCCCCCGACCAGTGCCGTCGAACTTGAAGAGCCGATCGAGCGTCAGTTCAGCCACGGCGAGGTGCATTTCGAGACCGAACTGGCGCTGCTGATCGGCGAACGCATGAGTCGGGTCAGTGCGGAGGAGGCGATGAACGGCGTGGCAGGGGTCGGCCTGGCGCTGGATCTGACGCTGCGCGACGTGCAGTCCGCGCTCAAGGAGAAGGGGCATCCATGGGAGCGGGCCAAGGCGTTCGACGGCGCCTGCCCGATCTCGCGGTTCGTACCGGTGGAGGGCGAGGTCGACTGGGGCGCGATCACTTTTCACCTCGACATCAACGGCGAGCGCCAGCAGAGCGGCAAGACCAGCGACATGCTGTTCGACATGCCGGCGTTGATCGAAGAGATGACCCGGACCTTCACTCTCGAGCCGGGCGACGTGATCCTGACCGGCACGCCTTCCGGCGTGGGCCAGCTGCCGCGCGATGCCGTTCTCGGGCTATCCCTGTCGCTGGGCCTGGATGTCGGCACGCGTACGCGATAAAACCCGCTACGGGCTACGGGCTACGGGCTACGGGCTACGGGCTACGGGCTACGGGCTACG
>NZ_CALFQK010000194.1:0-16881 GCF_937921195.1 uncultured Salinicola sp. | reverse complement strand
AGTTTCTTCACCGGCTTGCCGCCGATGGAGAGGTTGACGAGGGCACGCGACACCACGATGCCGGTGAACATCGACGTGAGTATCCCGAGTGACAGCGTCACGGCGAAGCCCTTGATCGGCCCGGTGCCGATCGAGAACAGCACCACCGCGACCAGCAGCGTGGTGAGGTTGGCGTCGACGATCGAGGTGAAGGCGCGACCATAGCCTGCATGAATCGCCTGCTGGGCGGGCGTCTTGCGTCTGAGCTCCTCGCGTATGCGCTCGTAGATCAGTACGTTGGCATCCACCGCCATGCCCAGCGTCAGCACGATACCGGCGATGCCGGGCAGCGTCAGGGTCGCGCCGAGCAGCGACATGGCCGCGATCAGAAGCACCAGGTTGACCGCCAGCGCCGCGTTGGCAATCACGCCGAAGGCCTTGTAGCGGATCAGCATGAAGGCGATGACGAGCAGCCCGCCGACGATCACCGAGAAGATACCGCGCTCGATGTTCTGTGCGCCCAGGCTGGGCCCGATGGTGCGCTCCTGCACGAAGTAGATCGGTGCGGCGAGCGAGCCGGAGCGCAGCAGCAGCGCCAGTTCACTGGCTTCGGTCGGGGAATCCAGCCCGGTGATGCGGAAGCGGTTGCTGAGCGCGCTCTGCACCGTCGCCAGGCTGATGATGCTGCGGCTGGTCGTCGGGATGCGCTCTTCGACCTGCTTTCCATCACGGGTGACCGTGCGGGTCTCCGTGCTGTGGTCGATGTACAGCACCGCCATGTTGCGACCGATATTGGTGCGGGTGGCCTGGTTCATCAGCGAGCCGCCGGTGCCGTCCAGGTTGATGTTCACCTGCGGGCGGCCATTCTGATCGAAGCCCTGGCTCGCGCTGGAGACCCGGTCACCGGTGATGATCACGTCACGCGACAGGGTGGCGGTGCGCTGTGGGTCGTTGCGGAACGGGAAGGTCTCCGTCTCGGAATCCGGGGCGTCCGGGCGGGCCTCGAGGCGGAACTCCAGGTTCGCCGTCGCCCCCACGATGCGCTTGGCCTCGGCGGTGTCCTGCACGCCCGGCAGCTCGACCACGATACGGCTCGGGCCCTGGCGCTGTACCAGCGGCTCGGACACCCCGAGTTCGTTGACGCGATTGCGGATCGTGGTCAGGTTCTGCTGGACCGCGTAATCCTGAATGTCCTTGATCGACTGCTCGGTCAGCGTCATGTCGAGGAAGGCCCGGCGGCCCTCGTCACGATTCTCCAGCTGGAATTCGTTGAATGTCTGGCTGATCTGATCGCGCGCGGCATCGCGGTCCTCGGCGTTGGCGAACTCCAGGTGCAGCGCGTTGTCGTCGACGTCGGTGGAGCGGTAGCGAATGCGTTGATCGCGGAGATCGGCGCGAATCGCGCTGGCCGTCGCCTCCAGACGCTGTTCGACGGCCGCCTTCATGTCGACCTCGAGCAGGAAGTGAACCCCACCGCGAAGGTCGAGACCGAGTTTCATTGGCGCCGCGGAGAGGCTGGTCAGCCAGGATGGCGTGGAGTCGGCCAGATTGAGCGCCACGGTGTAGTCGCCGTCGAGTACGTCGTCGACCACATCGCGGGCGGGAAGCTGCTGTTCGGCATCGTTCAACCGAATCAGGGCGGTGTTGTTGCCTGTCATCGCTGCCGACTTGACCTGGATGTCATCCTCGGCCAGCGCCTGGGTAACACGGTCGAGCTGCTGACTGCCCAGAGAACCGTTGGTGGTGCTGATCTGGACGGCGGGATCCTGTGGGTAAAGATTGGGTAACGCGTAGATGACGCCAACCACACAGACGATGAGTATCAGCAGATACTTCCACAGGGGGTAACGATTGAGCATGGAAGCCCTGTCCTTTCAATCAATGACGATCGGGGCAATGACCGTCGTGCGAAGAGTGTCGCGGAAAGAGACGGCTGCCGGCGGGAGGGCCGGCAGCCAGGAGAGTTACAGCGACTTCAACGTGCCTTTGGGAAGCACGGAGGCTACCGCGCTCTTCTGAACGTTGACGACGGTGCCTTCGGCGATCTCCATGCTGATGAAGTCGTCGGTCACGTTGGTGATGCGGCCGAGCAGCCCGCCGCCGATCACGATTTCGTCACCCTTGGACAGATTGTTGACCAGCTTCTTGTGCTCCTTCGCGCGCTTGGACTGCGGACGCCACAGCAGGAAGTAGAAGATCAACACAAAGCCGACCAGCATGATGATCTGGGCAATACCACCGCCGGCAGGGCCGCCCGCATCCTGGGCGTGAGCCGCAGGGATGAAAAAGTCCAGCATGGATGTTTCTCCGAAAGTTATGTGAGGAAATGGTCGCGTAATGAGACGGTTACTTGGGCGAGACCGATGGACGGCAGATCATCGACGTGCCGACTCGGATCGTGTCAATCGACCCCGGGCGGCACGGGCAGTCCGCGTCGCCGGTAGAATTGTGCTACGAAGTCGGCCAATGTACCCGCTTCGATAGCCCCGCGCAAACCCGCCATCAGGCGCTGGTAGTAGCGCAGATTGTGAATCGTGTTGAGCATCGAACCGAGCATTTCCCCGCAGCGATCGAGGTGGTGGAGATAGCCGCGGGAGAAGTGCTGGCAGGTGTAGCAGTCGCAGTCGGCTTCCAGCGGATCGGTGTCGTGACGATGGCTCGCGTTACGAATCTTGACGGTGCCGTCGGCGGTGAACAGGTGACCGTTGCGGGCGTTGCGGGTCGGCATCACGCAATCGAACATGTCGATCCCGCGCCGCACGCCTTCGACCAGGTCCTCGGGCTTGCCGACGCCCATCAGGTAGCGGGGCTTGTCCTCCGGCATCCAGGTCGGCAGGTAATCCAGCACGCCGATCATCTCTTCCTTGGGTTCGCCCACCGACAGGCCGCCGATCGCCAGCCCGTCGAAGCCGATCTCCAGCAGACCCTCGAGCGAGCGCTTGCGCAGGTCGGGGTACATGCCGCCCTGGACGATGCCGAACAGCGCCGAGGGCGAATCGCCGTGGGCCTCGCGCGAGCGCTTGGCCCAGCGCAGCGACAGCTCCATCGACTTCCGCGCTTCGGCTTCGGTGGCCGGGTAGGGCGTGCACTCGTCGAAGATCATCACGATGTCGGAGCCCAGTGAACGCTGCACGGCCATCGACTCTTCCGGCCCCATGAAGACCTTGGCGCCATCCACCGGCGAGCGGAAATGGACGCCCTGCTCGGTGATCTTGCGCATCGCGCCGAGCGAGAACACCTGAAAGCCGCCGGAGTCGGTCAGGATCGGCTTGTGCCATTGCGAAAAGTCATGCAGGTCGCCATGACCTTCGATCACTTCGGTGCCGGGACGCAGCCACAGATGAAAGGTATTGCCGAGAATGATCTCGGCGCCGATCGCCTCGACGTCCTTGGGCGTCATCCCCTTGACAGTGCCGTAGGTGCCCACCGGCATGAAGGCGGGTGTCTCCACCGTGCCGCGCGGGAAGGTCAGGCGTCCGCGACGGGCACGTCCTTGCTGGCCCAGTCGCTCGAATTTCATGAAGCACACGTCTCGCATGGTGTCTCTCTTCCTTTCAACGCGCCCGAAGCCGCGCGCAAAGCGTTCGTTTGTTTCCAACGCGCCCGAGGCCGCGCGCAAAGCGTTTGTCTGTTCCAACACGCTCGAGGCCGTCCCGATGTCGTTACCGGGATGCACCCGAAGCCGTGCGCAATGTTCGTGACCGGGATGCGTGCAAGGCGTGTACGGATCAGTCCGGTCGACGGGTCAGGTACATCGCATCGCCATAACTGAAGAAGCGGTACTGCTCGGCGACGGCTTCCTGATAGGCGCGCATGACGGCGTCATGACCGGCAAACGAGGAGACCAGCATCAGCAGCGTCGACTCCGGCAGGTGGAAGTTGGTGACCAGGGCATCCACGCAGCGCCAGCGATAGCCGGGATAGATGAAGATATCGGTTTCACCGCGGTAAGGCGTCAGTTCGCCATTGTCGCCCTGGCTGGCGGTTTCCAGGCAACGCACGCTGGTGGTGCCGACGGCGACCACCTTGTTGCCGGCGGCGTGGGCGCGATTGACCCGTTGGCAGACCGATTCGTCCACCTCCAGCCACTCGCTGTGCATGTGATGCTCGCGGATGTCGTCGACGCGCACCGGCTGGAAGGTGCCGGCACCGACATGGAGGGTGACGAAGGCCGTCTCGACGCCCTTGGCGCGCAGGGCCTCCATCAGCGTCTCGTCGAAATGCAGCCCGGCGGTCGGCGCGGCAACGGCGCCCTCGCGGCGCGCGTAGACGGTCTGATAGCGCTCGCGGTCGGCCAGCTCGTCTTCGCGGGTGATGTAAGGCGGCAACGGCATGTGGCCATGCCGTTCGAGCAGGGCGATCAGCGGCGTCTCGCCCAGGAAGCGAAGTTCGAACAGCGCCTCCTGACGACCCTCGACGACGGCATGAATGTCGCCTTCGAAGATCAGCTCGGTACCCGGTTTGGGCGACTTGCTGGCGCGCAGATGGGCCAGCCCGCGATGAGCGTCCAGCGGGCGCTCCAGCAGCATCTCCACCTTGCCGCCGCTGGCTTTCTGGCCGAACAACCGTGCCGGAATCACCCGGGTGTCGTTGAAAACCACCACATCGCCGGGCTCGAGCCGAGCCAACAGGTCGGGGAACCGAGCGTGTTCCAGCGCGCCGGAATCGCCGTCGACACATAGCAGCCGGCAGTCGGTACGCTGTTCGGAAGGGTAACGAGCGATCAACTCGTCGGGCAGATCAAAATGGAAATCGGCGCGCTGCATGGCGTAGGTCGCGTATCGGTCGAATCTGGATGGGCGGGTGACATCTGAAAGGGCGCCATCATAAAGCACGTAGCCGATTAAGTCAGCGTGATGATTGACGCCGGGGCGGGCGTCCGTATAATGCGTCTCCGCTGCCGGCGTGGCGGAATTGGTAGACGCAGCGGATTCAAAATCCGCCGCTGGAAACAGTGTGTCGGTTCGAGTCCGACCGCCGGCACCATGCTTTACAATGATTTGACGTCATCTTTCCTCGTATCACCCCTCACATATTCTTGCCAGTGTCCACACTCTGGTCATCGACCTTTGGCGCGTATTCAATGGCGTTCGTCAGCTGGTCGGGCGACAGGTGCACTTAGCGCATTGTCATCGTAATTGTCTGATATCCCAGTTCTTTTGCAGCCTCAATACTCACCGCCATTCATCGTGCAATGGCTGACAAGGGTGTGGCGAAAACGTGCGTTCGCTGTCCCTTGGGTAGCTGAATACCCGCTCCCTTTATAGCCTTTGAGAGAGGCGCATTCAGGCGTGAACGCGTGCTCGCTAGGGGAGGGAAAAGGCCCGTGACGCCGGAGAAGCCTGTCGGGCTGGGCAGACGAGCAATCGAGAGCGCCACTGACCAAGAGGAGCCCGGTTGGAGGGGAAATCGGGGACAAAAAAACGGCCCGATAAGCGTCACCAAGGGAGATGATCGACCTACGGGCCGGAAACGATCGCTTCCTGCGGAAGGCGACCATGAACGCGGTAGGGGCAGCATTTATTAGAAACAACACATATTGCCCAATGGCGAGATTGTCGCTGTTTTGCGTCGCCAGAGCAAATAAAAAAACTAGATAATTCAAAGGTAATACGAACCAGGATAAGACTTTCGTCTTGAAAATTAGAGAAACTGATTGCACATGAAATATTCTGGATGATGTTTGTAAAGAAGTGATGCAAAGTTCACAAAAAACCCGCGCTCGATATCGGGCTTGGTTGAGCCTTATATCGGCGCGGGCTGGGAGTGCGTCTACTGATCGAGTCAGGACGTCATTTTTTTGAGAACGCTGTTCATGGTCGATTTGTAGCTGTGCAGGCCGACGAACCAGCTCATCCGCAGTGCGACTGAGGGATAAGGGCAGGCTCGGTTGACCGGTTGCACAAGCCGATACTACTCCTCGAATGGAGTGGTTATCAATAATATAGTCGAAAGTGCTAGAGCCAAAAGAAACCCGGCTATGGGAAGCGGTCGGGATAGATCGTTTGCCATACCGGGTCGAAGCGGCCGCAGGGAAGCAACCAGAACTGGAAAATTTGGCGCGTGTGTCAGTGCTGGCGATGTTACAGAAGGTATCTCTACCCTTAAAGAAAAATTAAGGATTGAAAACGATGTTTTCTCTGACACGCGCGTGAGGGATTGCCGATTCATGACCAATCCTCCGACTGGAGGCATTCAGCGGTCAGGAGGGCGATGTTGATCATGCGGCGATGGCCGATCCTGAACATCGGCAGGTTGCCGAGACGTCTGGACGTCATGAGTTTTCGCAAATCATTGCTGTGGCGAAGAAAATTGTAGAAAGCATCGGGCTGTCAGGCAGACCGCCCAAGGGTGAAATGCTGCAAGCGATCGGTATGCAGTCGCCGAAATACTCGCTGTGGTTGATGACCGGGTAGCTAAACGAAGCAGTGGGGCAGGGAGCCCGGGGATAGAGCGGACCAGAGATTGGCTCAGGTCGGTCGGAACGGATACCGGGTCGCAAGGTGTTTGGGCATCGCTCAACGGCCCTTGATGACTTTGGATTCTCAGCGATCGCGGTTCCTCGCGTGCTACGACTTTAGCCGGTGGCTAAATGACGCACCGCTGCTGCGTGGCCTGTCTCGTCGAGACATTGCTATGATGCGGGATCAAAACTTGGGGAGTGGGGAGCATGATAAGTGTATTGACGTTCTTGCTGATTTTCGTGGGTGTCGCCGTCTCCGTTTATCAGGTCTACGACATTTATTACGCTCAGAACTTCGAGGATGACGAGCGTCAGGCGAGCAGTGAAACGCCCTTGGGTCAGCTTTCGCAACAGGCTGAGCGGTATGCGGCCACTGGCGAGCCCCAGCGGTTGCTGGATATCGCGGGTCGACTTTTCGGGGCGCACTTCGATCAGCGCCTCTTGCTCTCCGCGGCTTCGCTGCCGAACGCTCCACAGTACCTGGGAGCGCTGCTGCGCCGGGGCCGGCGTATCGTCATCAACGGCCGGCTCAGGGTGCGTCATCCGCTGGCGTGGAAGACCAACCTGCCCCGCAGGGACAGCCGCCCGGTGTTACTGACACTCGTGCTGGTCAACTGCCTGGTGGTCATGTTTCTGGGCGGGCTGAGTCTGTATACCATCGCTTATCGCGTACCGGTGGAATCGCTGGCGTGGATGAATAGTGATTGGATATTGATGTTGCTCATCTATGCCGTGATCGCCATGACCCATGGTATTTCCAGGCTCGATGGCTACCTGCACGATCTCTACCTGATCGGTACGCTGAGTCGAACCGCGGGGTAACGGTTCTCGATGGGAGCTCCTGGCCGAGCGTCATTCGCCGGAGCTTGCTTCCCGCTCGGGGACGGACCAGGTGCCATGGCTGCCGGTTTCCTGTCTGTTGAGGAGTTCCATGCGTCGTCTTGCGTTGGCTTCGCGATGGTACACATCGACAGTCAGGTTGCCGTTGTGCGTATCGGTAATGGTGAAGTGCTGATGCAAGGTGCCAGCCTGTTTGGTTCTTACGATGTAGCGCCTGAACATCTCTATCCCCGCTTTATTTTGATTAATAGATTCTAATATAAGCTTCCGTGCGTTCAAACTGGATTCTGTCACCCCGGGACACGAGGAGGATGGTGCGAGTCACCAGTGGCGATAGCACGATAGGGCGAGCGTCTCTTCGTCGAAAGGGCGCCATCATCCGGTATGCCCGGCTTGTGGAGAGAGACCGTCGAGCGCTCCTCCACCAGCCATTTTACCCTGGCCATCTAACCGATGTTATGTAACTTGCCTGCCTAACATGCTGTCATGCTTGAAAAATTCAAGAAGGCAAATGCATGGGTCAGCAGGAAGGCTGTATTGCCCGCCATTTTAGTCACTACGGAAAACTCTCGGAAAATGATCGCCGCCAGCTCGATGCTCTGGAAAGCGCCTCGACGAGCGTTGCCAAGGGGCAGGTGCTCTGGCACGAGGGCGACACTGCGCGGGACTTCTGTGCCTTGCAGAGTGGATGGGCCTATTCGTTCCGCCACCTGGAGGGTGGGGCCCGTCATATCCTGGAGATCTACCTGCCCGGCGATGTCATCGGACTCCACGAGTTCCCGTTCAAGCAGAGGCTCTCCAGCGTGGCCATGCTCGAAGACGGCGAGATCCGGTCGATCGCCAATCGGCAGCTGCTGAACCTGTTTCGTGAATCGACTCGCATCACCTCGGCCTGCTTCGCGGCCTGCTCGTATCAGCAGGCGGTGCTGAGTGAGAGGCTGGTCCATCTTTCCCGCCGGAGTGCCCGCCAACGAGTGGCGTATCTGTTGTTCGAGATAGGCTGCCGTCTGCGGCGCAACAACGATGAGACGCTGCGGGAGCGCTTTCGTCTACCGCTATCCCAGCAGCAGCTCGCGGATGCGCTGGGGCTCTCCCCGGTGCATGTCAGCCGTACGCTGACGGCGTTCCGTCAGGAAGGGCTGCTCAAGCTCGCGCGTGGCTGGGTGCATATGCTGGACATGCAGGCGCTGGCCTGCGAGGGGAGTGTCGTGGGCTGCCTGCAGGACCACTTGGTTCAGACGGCTTGAGCGCGGGATGGCTCCACCCGTGATCCGGCCTTGAGCGGGATGAGGCTGCGGATCGATCCCCGCTGGCTTGCCGAGGGGGAGAGGCAAGCGCTGGTGGGTAACCCTCAGACGCGGAGAACCCGCCCCCGTCGATGACGAGGGCGGGTCGAGATGAACCCAGTGTCGAGTCCTGGCTAGACCGCGGCGCGGCGCGAGGCGCGGCTCAAGGCGCTGGTCATTTCGATCGCCATGGTCAGATCCGCCAGTTCCCGCGGTGAAAACGCGTTCAACGCCAGCTTGCGAGTCGTCGGATTGGCGGGGCGGAAATGGGTGAAGGACTCACACCATGCCAGTGCCGCTTTCTCTCGCTCGTCGAACTCGTCGGATTCAGCCCAGGCGGTCAATGCCATCAGCTTGCTGGGGGAGATGCCCAGCGCCTCGGCCTGCTCGCGGCGAAAATGCGTGCAGCTCAGGCAGCCGTTGATCTGCGAGGCGCGCAATTCGGCCAGGCAGCGAATGGAGGGGTCCAGCGAACAGGCGTGCAGCGACCTTGCGGATTTGTCGATGTGCTTGACATCGATCGTTTGCCACTTGTCTGCGTTCATCTCAGTCTCCTGAATTCAGGTGTCATGCGATTAAACGACTATCGTTCTCAAACGTCCACAGCTTCGATTAGAAAGTTCAATGACGGTTAAAGGTTGAAACTATGGTTTAGCTAATATGGTTTAGCTGAAAAAGATCTGGAAACGCCCCGCGGGACGGGGCGTTGCCATGCGCTAGCGGCGACTGATCAACAGGCCGATCACGGCGCCGGCCAGCGTGGCGACACCGATGCTGGACCATGGATGGTCGCGAACATAGCGGTCGCAGTCGTTGAGAGACTGATTGGCGGAGCGCTTGAAGCGACGATTGCGGCGACGCGCGTCGGCAGCCATGCGGGAGTACTGCTCCTCGCTTTTCATTCGTGCCTCCTCGATCGCGTCCTGCGCATCGTCTCTGAGGTCACGCCCGAGCGCCTGTCCCTGTTCGCCGATGTCGTGCAGATCGTCGCGAATGCGATCGGTGCGGGCTTGCTGGTCTTCACGCTTGAATAGGCTCATGTTTCATCTCCCTGATGGATGGGCCTGAGTGCGTATGACAGCGTAGTCGTTGTGAAGTGCCCGCGCTGCCGCAATTATCCTGGACCCGCGGATTCGCCCCCGACAGGCGGTTCTTGCCACGATCGTCCGGTATAGTCGGCGGACGAATATCTAGGGTGGAAAACAGGAAGTCGACGTGTCGTTGCAACTCTGGTTGTCTCTTCTGGCGATCTGCGCCCTCGGTGCCATGTCGCCCGGCCCCAGCCTGGCCATGGTAATGCAGAACACACTGGGGGGCGGGCGCAGGTGTGGGGTAATCGCTGGCGTCACCCATGCGTTGGGTGTCGGTCTGTACGCCGGGTTGACGGTGCTGGGGCTGGCGGCGGTCATCGTTCATCAGCCGTGGCTCTACCGGCTGGTGACCTGGGGTGGCGCGTGCTATCTGGCGTGGCTGGGAATCCAGGCGCTGCGGGCCAGCGGCAGCGGTGGTTTCAGCGTGGCTCGCCGAAGCAGCGATTGGCGTCGCGCCATGCGCGATGGCCTGCTGGTGGCGCTGGGCAACCCCAAGTTGATCGTGTTCTTCGTCGCCTTGTTGAGCCAGTTCGTCAGCGCCGACCTGAGCGCGACGGGCCGTTGGTTGATCGTCGCGACCGCGACCCTGGTGGATGGCGGCTGGTACGTGCTGGTGGCACTGCTGCTGTCGCATTCCCGCGTGCTGCCGTGGTTGCAGCGACACGCGGCGTGGATCCATCGGCTGACGGGCCTTGTCCTGCTCGGACTGGCGGCCCGGGTGGCGCTGGGCTGAGCGCCGCGGCCTTCTGGTCAGGTCTACGCCTCCAGGCGCTCGAGAATCGCAGCCAGCGGCGCGTCGGCTGGGAGAACGCCGAAGATCGGCGAGGCATTGGCCAGCCGGGTGGCACAGAAGGTGTCGGCGATGGCGTGGGGCGCGTGGCGAATCAGTAGCGCGGCCTGCAGCGTCTGGGCCATGCATTGGGCTAGCCAGCGCGCCTCGGCCTGCAACTGCTCGGGGCCGGCCGCCAGACGCTCGTCGAGCGAGTCGATGGCGGCATCGAAGGCCGCATGATGGCCCCGGGCCAGGCCCAGTTCTTGGCGCAACGCGGCGATGCTGGCCGGGTGGCGCTCCATGATCCTCAGCACGTCCAGGCAGATGACGTTGCCCGAGCCTTCCCAGATCGAATTGACCGGTGCCTCGCGATAGAGCCGGGCCAGTGGCGTCTCCTCGACGTAACCGATTCCCCCGAGACACTCCATCGCCTCGGCCATGAACGCCGGGCCGCGCTTGTTGTGCCAGAACTTGCCCAGCGCCGGGAGCAGTCTTGCCAGCGCGGCTTCATGCTCGTCGCTCCGGGAACGGTCCATGGCGCGCGCCCCTCGCATCGCCAGCATCAGGCTGGCCTCGGTTTCGATCTCGAGGTCGGCGACAACGCGCTGCATCAGCGGTTGATCGGCCAGCCGCCGGTCGAATACCCGGCGTCCCTTCACGTGGTGCCAAACTTCGTTGACGGCCTGGCGCATCATGCCTGCCGGTGCGGTGGCGGCATCGAGCCGTGTCTGCTGCACCATCTCCAGTATCGCGGGCACTCCCCGGCCCGGTTCTCCCACCAGTTGCGCCCAGGCTCCGGCATACTCGATCTCCGCCGAGGCGTTGGCGCGATTGCCGCACTTGTCCTTGAGCCGCTGGATCTCGATGGCGTTGCGCCGGTCGTCCGGGGTGAATCGCGGTGCCAGAAAACAGGAGAGGCCGTCGTCGGTCTGGGCCAGGGTCAGGAAGGCATCCGACATCGGCGCGCTGCAGAACCACTTGTGGCCATCGAGCCGGTACCACTCGCCGGTGCCGGGCGAAGTCACCGGCCGCGCCCGCGTGGTGTTGCGGCGCACGTCGCTGCCACCCTGCTTCTCGGTCATCGCCATGCCGAAGGTGTTGGTGCTTTTGCGCTCGGCGGGGATGGCGGCGGGATCGTAATCGCGACCCAGCAGCCGGTGCTGCCAGCCCTCGCTCTCCGGCAGCTGCCGCAGCACCGGCATGGCGGCGTGGGTCATGGTGATCGGGCAGCAGAAGCCTGGTTCCGCCTGGGTCAGCAGGTAGAGCGCGGCGACATGGGCCTGGTGGCCGCCGTCATGCTCGCGTTCCCAGGCGACGGCGTGCCAGCCATCGCCGATCGCGAGTGCCATCAGCGCGTGGTAAGCGGGGTGGTAGTCGACCTCGTCCAGGCGGCGACCGTGACGATCGAAAGCGTGTAGCTGGGGCGGGAACCGGTTGGCCTGTTCGCCCCAGCGCTGGATGTGGGGCTCGCCCAGACGCCGGCCCAACGGCGCCAGGCGTTCGCCGACCCAGGCCGGCGCGAACTGCGACAGCGTCTCGCGCAAGGGGCGATCGTCTTTCCACAGGTCGCGTTCAGGATCTGCGGCAGGCTGATTCTCGACGCAGTGCGTGGTCAGTTCGGTGCGGGGCGCGTAGTCGGTCATGAGAGCTCTCCGAGATGGCTGATTCGAGCATAAACCGGACCTTCATCGCTGTGTTTCGCATTCGACCAATGCGGCATTCCGTCGGCGGGTCCCCCACCCCAGGGCCGAGCTCGGGGGGAAGTCGTGATACGCTGCCATCCCGTTTTCGGTCGTCAGGTCATCCATGAGCACGTTTCCCATGAGCCCGTTCCCATTGCACAAACGGGTCATCGCCGATGAGCAGGTCCAGCTCGTCGATCCGCGCAATCGACCTTGCGGCAGTGCGTCACGTGCCATGATGCGACGCTTGAGCTGCTGGCACCGGGCGACCTATATCATCGTGCGCAATGCCGTGGGCGAGATCTGCGTGCAGGAGCGAACGCCGATCAAGGAGACCCACCCGGGCTGGTTCGACCTGGCCGCCGGTGGTGTGGTGGGGGCAGGCGAGGCATCGCTGCCGGCGGCGCGGCGGGAGCTGTTCGAGGAGCTCGGTGTTGGTGGTGTCGAACTGGTTCCCGGCGGTGAGTTCGTGTTCCACGAGGCCGGCTTGAACCTCTACGGCAGCCTCTACTGGGTGGATTACGACGGGCCTCTGCGCCTGCAGCCGGAGGAGGTGGCAGCGGTGCGCTGGGTGTCGGTTTCAGAGGCGTTGGCGCTGGAAAAAGCGACGCCGGACACGCGCATGGCGCTGGCGAGGGCCATCGCGCTCGATCGCTGGTGAACTGGCGGCTGGCGTGGCACTCTTTCGAGCGGGAGCGACGCGTCGGCAGGTTCTGGCGCGGGTCCCACCGATTTGAACTTGGCGTTCCCGGGTCGATTCATCCATGTCGTTATATACGCAAGATTGTCGGACCCAGTCCGGCGAAGCCTTCAACCTGCGCGCGCTGCGTGGCCAGGTGCTGCTGGTCGTCAATGTCGCCAGCCGCTGTGGATTCACGCCGCAAATGGAGGGGCTGGAGAAACTCTACCGCGAGTACCGGGACCAGGGATTCACCGTGCTGGCGTTCCCCTGCAACCAGTTCGGACGCCAGTCGCCGGAATCGTCGGCCGGGTTCGGCGCCTTCTGCGAGCGGCGCTATGCGGTGACGTTCCCGCTGATGGAGAAGGTCAAGGTCAATGGGCGCGAGGCGCACCCGCTGTTCGTGCATCTACGCCGCCAAGCGCCCGGGGTGCTCGGTAGCACACCGGTCAAATGGAACTTCACCAAGTTCCTGGTGGGGCGGGACGGGCAGGTGATACGGCGCTTCGGTCCGCGCGTCGCGCCGCGGGCGCTGCGCAGCGCCATCGAGGAGGCGCTGGATACGCCGTTCTCGGCGTGACCCCGGCGCGGGCGAGATCGCCGCTTAGCCCGGCGGGCGCTCGCCACGCGCGACCATGACTCGCACGCCCAGTTCGTTGAAGCGAGGCCGGCTCATCATCGTCGTCAGTCCCGAGAACAGCGACCAGGTCGTCTTGCGCCACCCCTTCAACCTGCGATTGTGGCGGACCAGTCGCGTCAGCAGTTCGGTCTCGTCGAAGGCCCGCCATTCGCCGGCCATCGAGAGCTGGTAGCGTGCCATGACCGGCGACATCTCCAGCCGGTAGACCCACTCCAGCTGCTGCAGCGTCAGTTCGCTGGCATCGATCTCGCGGAGCATGCGGGCATAGTCGGACTCCCTCGGCTCCCGCTCGAGCCACAATGGCGACAGCGCCAACCAGAGCGCGCCACGTCGGACGACCAGCTCTTCGATCTCTTGTTCGTGGGACATGGGGCTTTCTCCGCTCTCTGGATTCGCCCGGCGCGCGGGCGAGCCATCTTCGAATACCCGGGCGAGAGAGACAAGTCCGGCCCGGCAGAAGGCCGGAAGGCGAGCCGCCGGACTCCGGGGATGGCACGACCCTGGTGGTGAAGGTTCAAGCGAGTTCGCCCCCGCTTTCGCCACCCTGCTAGAATGCGCTCGGCAAGCATTCGATCAATGCCACCTCCCGGCACGCTTCGCCGGGGCTTCCGTTTCGCTGTAGAAGACGAGGTTAGACGTGATCATCAAGCCCAAGGTTCGCGGTTTCATCTGTACCACGACGCATCCGCTCGGCTGCGAGCGCAACGTACTCGAACAGATCGAGACCACTCGCGCCAACCTGAGCGGTGACAAGGCGGGCCCGCGCAACGTGCTCGTCATTGGTGCCTCCAGCGGCTACGGGCTGGCAGCCCGCATCACCGCGGCTTTCGGCTACGGCGCCGATACGCTGGGCGTGTTCTTCGAGAAGCCGGCGACCGAGAGCAAGCCCGGCACGGCGGGATGGTACAACTCGGCCGCCTTCGACAAGTTCGCCAAGGCCGAGGGGCTCTACAGCAAGTCGATCAATGGCGACGCGTTTTCCCACGCGGTTCGCGACAAGGCGATCGAGCTGATCCGCGAGGACATGGGCCAGGTCGACCTGGTGGTCTATTCGCTGGCCTCGCCGGTCCGCAAGCTGCCGGATAGCGGAGAACTCAAGCGCTCCAGTCTCAAGCCGATCGGCGAGACCTATACCGCGACCGCCATCGATACCAACAAGGATACGATTACCGAGGCATCCGTCGAGCCGGCGACCGAGCAGGAAGTGGCCGATACCATCGAGGTGATGGGCGGCCAGGACTGGGAGTTGTGGATGGATGCGCTGGACAAGGCGGGCGTGCTGGCGCCGGGCGCCAGGTCCGTGGCGTTCAGCTATATCGGCACCGATATCACCTGGCCGATCTACTGGCACGGTGCCCTCGGCAAGGCGAAAGAGGATCTCGATCGCGCCGCCGGCGAGATCGACGCACGTCTCAAGGCCAGCGGCGGCAGTGCCAACGTGGCGGTGCTCAAGTCCGTGGTCACCCAGGCCAGCGCCGCGATCCCCGTCATGCCGCTCTATATCTCCATGGTCTACAAGGTGATGAAGGAGCAGGGCGTCCACGAGGGCACCATCGACCAGCTCAACCGCCTGTTCGGCGAGCGTCTCTATGCCGAGGGCGAGCCCGAGGTGGATGAGGCCGGGCGCCTGCGTCTGGACGACTGGGAGCTGCGTGACGACATCCAGCAGGCGTGCAAGGATCTGTGGCCGCAGGTGACCAGCGACAATCTGTTTGCGCTGACCGATTACGCCGGCTACAAGCATGAGTTTCTCAAGCTGTTCGGCTTCGAGCGCGACGACGTGGATTACGAGGCCGACGTCGACCCGAAGGTCGAATTCGACGTCGTCCAAGTCTGATTCCGACGCACCAGCGCATGAACCGTCGAGCATGAATGCCAGCGACACCCCACGCCGAGTGGGGTTCGTAATGCTGCCGGGCTTCTCCCTGCTGGCCCAGGCTTGCGCCATCGAGCCGTTGATCGTCGCGAACACGCTCGCGGGGCGGAGGCTCTACGCCGCCACCACCTTCGGCATCGATGGCCGGGCGGTGAAGAGCGTGGCGGAACTGTCGTTCTCGCCGGAGAGCGTCGCCGGGAGCGATGCGCGCCATCTCGACATGCTGTTCGTCTGCGCGCCCGCGCCGGATGGCGCGAGCACCGTGGATGAGAGTGGCGAGACGCTGATCCACTGGCTGCATCGCCTGGCCAGCCGGGGCGTGACGCTGGGCGGCATCGCCGGCGGCACCCACTGGCTCGCCAGGGCGGGCGTGATGGACGGCTATCGGGCCTCGATCCCCTACGCCAGCGGCGACGCCTTCGCGCGCACGTTTCCGAAGATCCACGTTTCTCATCAACTGTTCGAGATCGACCGCGACCGGCTCTCCTGCGGCGGGGGGACGGCGGCAATGGACATGCTGATGACGCTGATCGGCCAGCAGCAGGGCGTGACCCTGGCGCAGCGGATTTCCGAGCATTTCGTCTGCGAGCGGATCCGCATGGCCGACGAGCCGCAACAGACATCGCTGCGTTCACGCCTGGGGCATGCGCCGCAGAGCCTGGTGGACGCGGTGGCGCTGATGGAGGCCAATATCGAAGAGCCGTTGACCACCCATGAGCTCTCGGCCCACCTGGGGATATCCCGGCGGCAGCTGGAGCGCCTGTTCAAGAAGCATCTCCAGGCCGTGCCCAGCCGCTACTATCTCAACCTGCGTCTCCAGCGGGCACGCAAGCTGCTGCGCGAGAGCGATCAGGCGGTGGGTGAGATCGCGCTGGCTCACGGCTTCTCCTCGGGCGCGCACTTCTCCACGGCCTATCGGCACCATTTTGGCATCAGCCCCAGAGACGAGCGGCTGGGACTGGCCGGGCAGGGGGCATGATCTTGAAGGAGCTTCCACCATGACGATCGACGATCATTGGCTCGGCGCGGCCAGGCGGGTGGTCTCATCCAACGCCAACGCGCGGCCGCAGGGGGAAGTGTCAGCCGTGGTCCTGCACGGAATCAGCCTGCCGCCGGGAGAGTTCGGTGGCGATGCCATCGAGCGGCTATTCACCAACAGCCTGGACCCGAAGGCCCACCCCGCCTTCATCGCGATCGCCTCGCTGCGGGTCTCGGCGCATCTGCTGATCCGGCGCGACGGCGAGTGCGTGCAGTTCGTCCCCTTCGACCGCCGCGCCTGGCATGCCGGCAAGTCGCAGTGGCACGACGGCGAACGCCTGCGCGAGGGGCTCAACGATTTCACCATCGGCATCGAGCTCGAGGGCGCCGACGAGGTGCCTTACCGGGAGGCGCAGTATCGTGCCCTGGCCCAGGCGCTGCACGCCCTGGCGGGCAGCTATCCGTCAGTCTCCACCGAACGGATCACCGGTCATGCGCGCATCGCGCCGCTGCGCAAGACCGATCCGGGCCCGGCATTCGACTGGGCGTATCTGAGGCGCTGCCTGACAGAGGCCGTTTGAGTGCTACTCTCAAG
>NZ_CALFQK010000193.1:0-23011 GCF_937921195.1 uncultured Salinicola sp. | reverse complement strand
GGAGATCGTGCTGTATCTGCCCCAGGCGATGACCGGCTAAAGCTTCGAGCCGCGAGCCGCGAGCCGCGAGCCGCGAAAGCCAGCATGTGCTTGTAGCGAAGAAAAGGGCCAGCGACGTCAGTCGCGGGCCCTTTTCGTAGCTGCTTTCTACAGCGCCCCGAAACCGGCGCTCGTTCGAAGCGCTTTAGTCGTAGCTCGTAGCTCGTAGCTCGTAGCCCGTAGCCCGTAGCCCGTGACTCGTGTCTCGCAGCTGGCGTCTACTCGACGAAGTCCTCGACGGTGTGTCGATAGCCCAGCATCAGCGAATCGGCGACATGCCGGAACGGGCTGACATCGACGTCGGAACGACCCTCGGCGATCAGTTCGGCGAAACGCGCATAGAGCCCGGCGTATTCCGCGTCTGGGCCTTCCTCCTGCAGCTCGCCGTCGATCAACAGCCTTCTGCCGCCCGCTTCCAGCGTCAGCCGCCCGGCATCGGTCTCGACATGGATCTCCCAGATCGGCGGAGTGCCCTGCTGGCGAAAATCGAACTCGGCGTGGATCGGCACGTTTTCGCCGTCGACGAAATCCAGCGAGGCGGCGATCGGCGTCTGGCAGTTGCCGGGCACCTGCAACTGGGCGTCGACCAGGTGGAACGGGCGCGGCAGGATCGCGGTGGCGATCGACAGCGCGTTGATGCCGGGATCGAACACGCCCATGCCGCCCGGCTGCCAGATCCAGGCCTGCCCCGGGTGCCAGACCCGCACGTCCTCCTTCCACTCGATATCGACACGGCGAACCTGACGTTGCGCCAGCCAGCGCTTCGCACCCGCCACCCCGTGGGCGTGCCGGGAGTGCCAGGAGGCGAACAGCGTGACGTCATGGCGTTCGGCGTCTTCGCGCAGGGTTTCGATCTCGGCCAGCGTGGCGCCGGGCGGCTTTTCCAGCATCACGTGCTTGCCGTGGGCCATGGCCAGCCGCGCCTGCTGGGTACGAACCCCGGCCGGCGTGCACAGCGAGACCGCGTCGATCTCGGGGCCCTGCTCCAGCAGCGCCTCGAGGCTCTCGAAATTTGCCACCTCGGGTACGGAGGCGTTGCGACTGGCAACGGCCGTCAGTCGATGGCGGGGATCATTGGCGATGGCCGGATGATGCTGATCGCGGGCGATCTTGCCGTAGCCCACGATCGCGAGACGAAGGGTGTCCATGACAGGTCCTTGTGGATAGCAGCCTTGAAATCGAAAGCCGCCCGGCATTGGCATACCGAGCGACCCTGGAGAGAAAAACGGCCCCGGCGGCGCCCTCAGCGCAGCAGATAGACGATGATGGCGGTCAGCACCGAGACGATGACGATGCCGATCATGACATCACGAGGTACCCGCTCCAATCCCTCTTTGGCGATGACCGCGATCCGTGCATCTTCGCCATCGGGCCGGTCGCCGGCGCCGAGTCGCACCTTCCAGAGCCAGGTGAACAGCGCGGTCGCCGCGAACAGGATGCCGCCGATGATGGTGAAGTGGATCGGCAGCACGCCGGTCTCCACCAGCACGAAAAGTATCGCGCTGAGAATATGACCACTGGCCAGACCACGCAGCGCCGCCGACGAGCCCAGCGACTTGACCCACAGCCCCATCAGGAAGGTCGCCACCAGCGGCGAGGCGACGAAGGCGAACACCTGCTGCAGGTAGGCCCACAGCCCCGAGAAGTACTGGATCATCGGCCCCCAGAGCGCGGCGATGGCGGCCAGGATGAAGGTACAGATTCGCCCCCATCTGGCCAGTTGGGCATCGCTGAGATCAGGTCTTGCCGGTTTGATGAAATCCAGCGTCAGCAGCGTCGCCGAGGAGTTGAGCGTCGAGGAGAGTGTCGACATCAGCGCCGCGATCAGGCCGGCCAGGATCAACCCGGTAAGCCCGGTCGGTGTGAACTCCTGCACCATTTTCGGATAGACCTGATCGGGATGCTCGAGCCCCGGCAGCAGCGGAATCACCATCGCCCCGGGAATGGTCATGATGAAGATCGGCAACAGCTTCAGCGCCGCGGCGAAGATCGAGGCCCGCCCCGCCGCCTGGATGTCCCGCGCGCCCAGCAGACGCTGAACCACGTACTGGTTCATCGACCAGTAGTAGAAGCCGACGATCGGGACCCCGGTGATCAGGCCCAGCCACGGCACGCTGGGATCGTCCAGCGGCCGAATCAGCGACAGCTTCTCCGGGCTGACCGCCTCCTTGACCGTCGACCAGCTGTAGTCGAAGTGGCCGAAGATGATCCAGGTCATCGCCGCCGACCCGCCGATCAGCACGCAGGCCTGCATCACGTCGGTGTAGACCACCGCGCGCAGCCCGCCGAAGGCGGTGTAGATGCTGGTGAACAGCGCCAGCAGCGCGCACACCTCCCACAGGTTGGTGCCGGGGATGAAGGTGGTGACGATCAGGCCACCGGCATAGAGCGTGCCGGCGGTATCGAGGATGATCGACAGGAACAGCGTGATCACCGAGAGATACTTGCGCAGCCTGGAGTCGAAGCGGCGCTCCATCAGTTCCGGCATGGTGGTGATACGGGCCCGCATCAGTACCGGCAGCACGAAGATGGCGGTGAACATCAGCACCACGCCGGCCATCCACTCGTAGTTGGCGGCGGAGATGCCGTGCTGGTAGGCGGCCCCGGGCAGGCCGATCAGCGTGTCCGAGGAGATATTGGAGGCGAACAGCGAGAAGCCGATCGCCAGCGGGCCCAGGCTTCTCCCCGCCAGGAACAGCTCCTCCGGCGTGGTCTTGCCCCGGGCCGTCTTGTAGCCGATGAAGGTGACGATCAGGAAATAGGCCGCGATGACCGCAAAATCCCAGAATTGAAGATCATCCATGAGCGCGTTCGCTTTTGATCTGTGGTTGTTTTGGCGAGCGATGTCGGCGCGATGGCACCAATGGCCATCCGTCGCGATGACGCCCATTCAGGCGTTCACGATCCAAAGGTTAGTCAGCACACGGTCGAAATTCCATTCCCGGACAGCGGGTTGCATGACTCGGGAGTGCAAAAGGCGCCCGCCGCATGGTCGACGAGCGCCTTGGCATTGCCAGATCACCAGGGACGATTGGCCTTTTCAGTCATACGAAAGATACGACCAATGTCTAATGCGGATTGCCGGGTAAAGACGCCTCCAGCACTCTTGCCACGTGCAGCGCCTCGCGTCCGGCGCCGTCGAGAATCTGATGGCGGCAGCTGGTGCCGTCGGCCACGATCCAGGCGCCCTCGCCCGCTTCACGAACCGCCGGCAGTAGCGAAAGCTCCGCCATCTGTTGCGAGGCTTCGATATGCTCCGCCTCATAACCGAAGCTGCCCGCCATGCCACAACACGAAGAGACGATCGCCTCGACCTCGAGCCCGGGAATCCAGTTCAGCACCGTCATCACCGGCGTAAAGGCATCGAAGGCTTTCTGATGACAGTGACCGTGGACCTTGGCCTGGCTGACCGCCAGCGGCTCGAGTGCCAGGTTCAGCCGTCCCGCCTGCTTCTCCGCGACCAGGAACTCCTCGAACAGCATGGCGGCCTCCGCCAGCCGCGTCCCCTCATCACCAAAACCAAAGTGCAGAAACTCGTCGCGCAGCGTGAGCAGGCACGAGGGCTCGAGCCCGACGATCTTGACGCCGCGTTCGACGTAGGGCATCAGGGTCTCGAGGGTGCGGCGTGCTTCTTCCTTGGCCCGATCCACGCGCCCTGCCGCCAGGTAGGTTCGTCCGCAACAGAGTGGCCGCTCGCCCTCACGGACGTTGAAATGGACCCGATAACCCGCGGCTTCCAGCACGCGCCGTGCCGCCCGCGCGTTGTCCGCCTCGAAGTAGTTGTTGAAGGTATCGACGAACAGCACCACTTCCCCGACCGGATGCGACGCCGAGCGGGACGCTGTGCCCTTCGTCGTGCGCTGTGTCGTTCGCAGATAATCCCCATTGAAGACCGGCAGCGAGCGCGCCTCGGCGAAGCCCAGCCAGCGCTTGCCGCGCCCGCCCAGCCAGGAAATCTCCTCGAGGCGCGCGGCGATCTTGCCCACATGGCGCATCCAGGGGGCGTAGCGCGGCAGCTCGGAGACCAGCTTGTCGCGCCAGCTCAGACCCTGTTCCTTGGCCCGCACAGCCCGCGCCTCGATCTTGAACTTGGCCATGTCGACACCGGTCGGGCAGTCGCGCTTGCAGCCCTTGCAGGAGACGCACAGATCCAGCGCGTCGGCGACTTCATCGCTGGCAAGGCCCCGGTCGCCGATCTGGCCCGCCAGCACCAGCCGCAGCGTATTGGCACGCCCCCGCGTCAGATGTCGCTCGTCGCGGCTGATCCGGTAGCTGGGGCACATGGTACCGGCATCGAACTTGCGGCAGTGGCCGTTGTTGTTGCACATCTCCACCGCCTTGGCGAGGCCGTGGGCCGGGTCGCCGCCGCTACCCGGTGCGCCCAGGTCGCCGCTCAGCGGATCGCGGGTCACGTCCCAGGCCGACCAGTCGAGCTCGGTGGCAACGGGAATGATCTGGTGATCGGCGGGAAAGCGAAACAGTCGCGCGTCATCCATCTTCGGCGTGTCGACGATCTTGTTGGGGTTGAAGCGGTTGTCCGGATCGAACAGCCGCTTGATCTCGCCGAAGGCGGCGTTGAGCCCGGCGCCGAACTGCCACGCCACCCATTCGCCACGGCAGATGCCGTCGCCGTGTTCTCCCGAGTAGGCCCCCTTGTAGCGGCGGACCAGTTCGGAGGCCTCCTCGGCAATCGCGCGCATCTTGGCGGCACCGCCGCGACGCATGTCGAGAATCGGCCGCACGTGCAGCGTGCCGACGCTGGCATGGGCGTACCAGGTGCCCTCGGTGCCGTGGCGATGGAAGACTTCGGTCAACTGCTCGGTGTATTCGGCCAGGTGCTCCAGCGGCACCGCGCAATCCTCGATGAACGACACGGGCTTGCCGTCGCCCTTCATGCTCATCATGATGTTGAGCCCGGCCTTGCGCACGTTCCATAGCGCCGACTGCTCCGCGCCGGCGGTCAACCCGACTACGCTGCCCGGCAGCCCCAGATCGCCCATCAGCGTCTCGAGCGCCTTCAACTGGCGCAGCTGCGAATCGAGATCCTCGCCGGCGAACTCCACCAGCAGCAGCGCATCCGGACGCCCGATCAGCGACTTCTCCACCGTGGGCCGAAACGCCGGATTCTCCAGCGCCAGTTCGATCATGGTGCGATCGACCAGCTCCACCGCGGCAGGGCCCAGCTCGACGATGTGCTGGGTCATGTCCATCGCCTGGTAGAAGGTCGGGAAGTTGACCACGCCGAGCACCTTGTGTACCGGCAGCGGCGACAGCTTCAGGGTCAGCTTTCGCGTGAACGCCAGCGTCCCCTCAGAGCCGATCAGCAGGTGGGCGAAATTGGCCCGGCCTTCGGCGTCGTAGAGAATCGGATTGCGGCAGTCGAACAGGTCCAGGTTGTAGCCGCCGACCCGCCGCAGCACCTGCGGATAGTGCTCGCGGATCGCCGCCGCCTCGCGCTGGATAATGGCCAACACCGAACCGGCCAGCCCCGCCAGCGCCGAGCCGGGCGCGATCTCGTCGAAGCGGCCGAACACCGCCTCGCGGCCGTCCGCCAGCGTCGCCTCGAGCCCCAGCACGTTGTGAACCATGTTGCCGTAGCGGATCGAGCGCGAACCGCAGGAGTTGTTGCCCGCCATGCCGCCGAGCGTGCACTGGGCCGAGGTGGAGACGTCCACCGGAAACCACAGCCCATGGGGCTTGAGCCAGGCGTTGAGATGGTCGAGCACCACGCCGGGCTCGACCGTGACGGTGCGGGCCTCGAGGTCGAGGTCGCCGATGCCGGTCAGCCAGCGGCTGGTGTCGATCACCAGCGCCTCGTTGACGGTCTGCCCGCACTGGCTGGTGCCGCCGCCTCGCGGCAGCACCGGTGCGCCGAACTCGCGGGCGATATCCAGCGCCAGGGAGAGATCCTGCTGGTCCCTCGGCACCACGACGCCCAGCGGCATGATCTGATAGATCGAGGCGTCGGTGGCGTAGCGCCCGCGCGATCCGGCGTCGAACGCCACTTCGCCTTTCATTTCACCCCGCAGCCGACGCTCGAATTCGCTCATGGCGGCTTGTCGGGGCCGTCTTGCGACCGGACTTCTCGGCATCACGCTCATGGCGATCTCCTGTCAGGCGCGAACGGCACCGGCCTGTGAGTGACCCGCCGATTCGCGAGTCGCCAGCTTGCGGGCCGCCGGCGTGCCGGGCGCCGGGTTCTCGGCGAAGAAGTCCAGCGCGGCCTGCACGCCGCTGCCGAACAGTTCGACCCCGCAGAGCTTGAGCCCGGCCTCGCAACCGCCAAGGGTGGCGATCAGGGTCAGGTCGTTGCAGTCGCCGAGATGGCCAATGCGGAACATCTTCCCCTTGGCCTTACCAAGTCCCGTCCCCAGCGACAGGTCGAACCGGTCGTAGATGGTCCGACGAACCTCGTCGGCATCGATGCCTTCCGGCGTCACCACCCCGGTCAACACCGGCGAATAGAGCGCCGGCTCCTGGCACTGGATCTCCAGTCCCCAGGCGTTGACGGCGCGCCGCACGCCTTCTCCCCAGCGCTCGTGGCGGGCGAAGACCTGCTCCAGCCCCTCCTCCAGCAGCATGTCCAGCGCCTCGTTGAGGCCGTAGAGCAGATTGGTGCTCGGCGTGTAGGGCCAGTAGCCATTGGCGTTGGCGGCGAGAATCTCGTCCCAGGCCCAGAACCCCCGGGGCATGGTCGAGCGCTGGCTGGCTTCGATCGCCTTGGGCGACAGCGCGTTGAAACTGATTCCGGGGGGCAGCATCAACCCTTTCTGCGATCCGGAAACGCTGACGTCGACGCCCCACTCGTCGTGACGGTAGTCGGCGCTCGCCAGCCCCGAGATGGTGTCGACCAGCAGCAGCGCCGGGTGATCGGCGGCGTCGATGGCGCGGCGCACGGCGGCGATATCGCTGGTGACCCCGGTGGAGGTCTCGTTGTGCACCACGCACACCGCCTTGATTCGATGCTCGTGGTCTTGCCGCAGGCGCTCCTCGATCAGCTTCGGCTGCACGCCATGACGCCAGCTCTGGGACGCTGGCAAGGAGAGGAACTCCGGCTGGATCCCGAGACGCAGCGCCATCTGCTTCCACAGCGTGGCGAAATGCCCGGTCTCGAACATCAGCACCGCGTCGCCGGGACTGAGCGTATTGGAGAGCGCCGCTTCCCAGGCGCCGGTACCCGAGGCCGGGTAGATGATCACCGGGTGCCGGGTCTGGAAGATCTTCTGGATGCCTCCCAGCACTTTCAGACCCAGCTCACCGAACTCCGGGCCTCGATGATCGATGGTCGGCAGACTCATGGCCCGCAGGATGCGATCCGGCACGGGCGACGGCCCCGGGATCTGCAGAAAATGGCGGCCGGAAGGGTGTTGGTCGAGTTCGAGCATGGCGGCATCTCCAGAGGTAAACCAGAAGTGAAGCCAACGGCACGCCTCACGTCGGTTTGTGGCACTCATATGGTTTTTTGAATTCATTACGCAATATGCCGAATAATCGCCCTCCGACAAACCACGACATAAGTCGCAGGACCCGACCGATAGCTCGGCGGCGGAACGCGGAGGCCGTTGGCGGGGTCGAAGATCGGTCGGTCGACCGCCGATGCGCAGTAGCCACGATCGAACGCTTGCGATAGAAAGAAGGGAAACCAACAGGGTTCAATGCATGCAGACATCCGACGATACGGCGCTCGGCCTCGACGCACGACCACTGCGCATCGAGCGCGCCGCGCTGCACGACAAGATCGTGGAGCGGCTACACGACCTGATCACCGAAGGCGGCCTGGAACCCGGCGAACGTATCAACGAACGCGAACTGGCCGAGCGGCTGGCGGTGTCGCGCACGCCCCTACGCGAGGCGCTGCGCGTGCTGGCCGCCGAGAAGCTGGTGACGATCTCGCCCAACTACGGCACTTTCGTGACCCGCATGACCCGCCAGGAGATTCGCGACACCTTCGAGCTGATGAGCGCGCTGGAGCGTTTCTCCGGCGAGCTGGCATCCCTCAGGATCACCGTGGAAGAGCTGGCGGCCGTGCGTGAAGCCCATGAAGCGATGCTGGGCCACTGGCAGCGCCACGACTTGCCCGCCTACTACCATGCCAATCAGCGGATTCACGACCTGATCAACCACGCTGCCCGCAACGACGCCCTGCGCCAGACGTACCTATCGCTCAACCGGCGCCTCCACCCGCTGCGGCTCTCCTCCAATCGCTCGGAAGCCAAGTGGCGCAAGGCGGTGGAGGAACATCGCGACATGCTGCGCGCGCTGGAAGCGCGTGACGGGCCTGCGTTGGGCGCACTCATGGAGCGCCACCTGCTGGAGAAACGCGACGCGGTGCTGGCCGATTGGACGGACGAGTGAGCAGGCCGGGGAATCAGTCGAGGCGCTGCAGGAAGGCGGTGCCGCCGAGCTGACGCATCTGACGCTGGATCCATGCCGCCCGCTGCTGGACGTGCGCCGAGGGTTGGGAAGCGCTCCAGCCGCGGGGGTTGGGCAGTATCGCGGCGAGTCGGCTGGCCTGGGACACGCTGAGATTGGCGGCGGAAGTGCCGAAATAGTGCTGCGCCGCCGCCTCCAGCCCGAACACGCCGGTATCCCACTCGGCGATATTGAGATAGACCTCGAGGATGCGCTGCTTGGGCCATAGCGCCTCGAGCAGCAGTGTGAACCAGGCTTCCAGCCCCTTGCGGATCCAGCTGCGCCCCGTCCACAGGAACAGGTTGCGGGCGGTCTGCTGGCTCAGCGTGCTGGCGCCGCGCAGGTCGCCGCCGTCCGACCAGCTGGCGAGCGAGCGCTTGATCTGGGCCACGTCGAAACCCCAGTGTTCGGGGAAGCGCTGGTCCTCCCCCGCCATCACCGCCACCTTGGCGTTGTCCGATAGCCGGGACCACGGCTCCCACTGCTGCTCGATGGCCAGGTTGTCGCCGTGGAACCAGGAGCTCACCTTGCGCTCCACCATCACCATGGAGCCGAATACCGGCACGAAGCGGAAGACCAGCACGAACAGCACCGACAAGCTCACGAAGGCCGCGATGGCGATCACCAGATAGCGAAGAAGCGTGCGCGGCCAACCTGACGGCATGAACGGGAGCTCGTGTTCGAAGAAGTAGGCACCCAGTATAACAAGGGCTTGCTGGTATGGGTTCGTCTCGATCGTCTCGATCGTCTCGTCGTAACCCGTGCGCCGGCGCGCGTGCTGGCATGGTGCCGTTCGGCCGATTACCGTGGTAGCCGCAGCCACCGACAGAGGATACCCGATGCGGATCGACGACTTCATCCACCAGTTCAGCCTCGCCGATGTTGCCGCCGAGGCGGCGGTGACGGCGAAACGCCGTGCGTATGAAGCCCTGCATGCGAGACGTCGCGCTGCCGACCCTGGCGGGATGCGGTTCCGCGACGAGCGTCTCGCCGACGTGAAAGTCCGCCGATTCCTGCCCGCTCGCTGCCGGACCGGCGTTGTCGTCTACCTGCACGGCGGCGGCTGGAACCTGGGCTCGGTCGACAGCCATCACGGCATCACCGCAAATCTGGCCGAGCGGTTGCAGCGCGAGGTGATCAGCGTCGACTATCGGTTGCTGCCGGAAGCGAGCTACGCCGAGGCGCTGGCAGATTGTCGCGCCGTGGTCGAATCGCTCGCGCCAGGTGCGGTGATTGGCGACAGCGCCGGCGGACGGCTGGCGATCGATGTCGCCCATACCAGCGAGTGGAAAGGATTGCTCGGCCTGATCTATCCGGTGGTGGGAGCGCCGACGCGGGAGAACCTGGGCGATGACGCGCCACTGCTGTCGAGAGCGGACATTCTCTCACTATGGCGAATGGCGGCGCCTGGCGCCCCCGATGTGCCGGCCAATCTACCTCCAGTCCCGAACATCGAGGCCCTCTCCGCCGAGCGCGATCCCCTCACGCGGCCGCTGGAACGGGCTGTCGACGCCTGGCTCCGGGCCGGCGCATCGGTAGGCTATCGCTGCGCGCCCGATATGGTGCACGCGGCCCTTCACGGCCATGCGGAGCTACCGGCGATGAGGATCGCCTGGCAGGATTTCTGCCAGGCGATAGCACGGCGGCTCGAGGACGAAGCCTGAATCGCCGCAGTCCGTTCAGCTATCCAGCTTCGCCTTGACGGCCTCGATCGCGGGTTTGCCATCCCTGGTGGTCACGCCGTCCAGCCATTGCGCCACGGTCTCGTAATGGTCGCGAATCCACTCGCTGGCAACCTCGTCAGCGGGACGCTCTTCGTGACTGTACTCGTAGACCCAATCGTTCTGGTCGGCGATGGCGACCTGGTACTGCGACAGGAAACGATAGAGGTTGGCGTCCTCTGCCTCGAGGCCCGCCGGTACCACGGTCCACACGGTGCTCTCGATCTGCGCCACGCCGCTGTCGTCGGAATCTTCGAGATAGTAGAGATCGTAGCTGACGTTCATCCAGTGCGGTTCCCAGCCGACGAACGTCACCCACTGCTTGTCGCTGATTTTCTGATCGGCATAGGCCAGCATGGCGGCCGTTGAACTTTCCCGCAGCTGCCAGTCGCCCAGCCCCGCCGCATCCTTGTCGATCGCGGCGAGAATGGCGTCATTGATGCCGGTACCCGCTTCGATACCCTGGATCTCGCCGTCGAAGCGATCCTTGTAGCGATCGAGGTCGGCAACGCTGTTGACGCCCGCTTCGTGGACGTACTCGGGCACGACCAGGCCGGAATTGGCGTTGCTGATGTTCTTGGCCACCTTGTCGACCTTGTCGTCGGCCACCAGCGGATCGATCATCTCCTGCTCGATCGGGTACCAGCCGCCCAGATAGACGTCCAGATCATCGTTGGCCAGGCCGTTGAGAATGACGCCGACGGCCAGCTCGCTCTGCCGGGTCTGGTAGCCCATGGCCTCGAGAATCTGCGAAGCGACCTCGGATTTCACCGTCACGCCCGGCCACGGCGGCACACCGAAATGCACGGTGTCGAGATCGGCCTGCGCCGGGGCGGCGCCGAACAGAGCCAGGGGCAGAAAAGAAAATAGACGTAGCGATCGACCGCGATTCATGGAGAGTCCTAAAGGATTGCAAAAGACCCTTTAGACTTTGCGCCCCTGTAAGCAAATCACTTTACACGATGAGACAAGAAGTTGGCACAAAACGTCATGAATAGGCGGTGGGTTCCGGAAAATGTCGATTCAACGCCCAGCGACCGAGGTCACGAATCTTATAGTCCACCGGATCATGCAGAGTATGCGTTCTTGCATTGCGCCAGAAGCGATCGAAGCCGAAGCGCCGCTGGGTAGCTCTAGCGCCGGCGATGTCGAACAGACGACTGGTGATGTCCAGCACCGCCTGATGTGCCGCGACCTTGGCTTCCGCGATGGCGACCGCGGTCTCTCCTCGCCCTGCCGCGGTAATGGCGTCGCCCTGCGCGAAATGGCGCTGGGCGACACTGCCGGCGAGATCCGCCAGCACCTCAGCGCAGCGTAATTTCACCCACAGCTCGCCGAAATGCCGCTGCGTGTAGGGGTCCTCGCTGGCGCGGTCGACGCCAGCGGCGAGCCACGGCCGCGCCTGCTCCAGCGTATAGCGACGCGCCTCCTCGAGCGCGCCCTCGGCGATACCGACATAGAGATTTACCAGCACCAGTTGCGCCAGGCAGGAACGGAACTGCGTTGCCGGCGTCCATGGCGCACCGGGCGCGATCAGCACCTCCTCCGGCTCGACCACAACAGAGTCGAAGGTCACCGTGCCGCTGTCCGTCTGACGCTGACCCATGGCATCCCAGTCATCGTGGACCGTGATCCCGCGTCGGCCGGTCGGAATCGCCGCCACCACCAGACTTTGGCTCGCTTCATACCAGGCCGACGCGGTCAAGTAGTCCGACCCCAGGGCACCCGAGCAGAATCCCTTGTCGCCATGGAAGAGGAATCCGCCCGCCGCGCGATCCGACGCCAGCGTGCGTCGGTCGAGCGGATTGAGCGTGTTGCCCCAGAACCAGTTCTCGCGCGCGGTGCCGCCGAGCAGCCTGGACTGCTGAGCGCGCGATCCGTAGAGCAGTACGGACCCGACCTGGAGATGATGAAACGCCAGCAGATGCGCCAGCGCCGAATCGGTGCGGGCTATCCGGCGCACGACGTGGTAGATAAGTGACCAGGAGGCACCGACGCCACCCGCCCACGCCGGGACCGAGAGACGCAGCAACCCCTGCTGGCGCAGGAGTTCACGCGCCTCGGCTGCGTGACCGCCGCGCCGATCCCGCTCGACCGCCGTTTCGGCGAGACGCTCGGCGACGCTGTCGGCCACCGTCAGCCAGTGATCGGCACCGTCGTCGAGCGTTTTCTCTTCGACGGCGGCATCGAAAGGGGTAGCGGTGGCATCGGGCATATAGAAACCTTCCTGTGGCGGATGCGGCGAGCGATCTGGTACGCCTTGCGTCGGGCAGGAGGCCGGCGTCATCGACCGCATCGATGAAACGCGGCGGACTGACAAACCGCGTCGGGACAATGTAGGGCTGATGGAAAGCCCGGAGAAGTCTCACCGCGACGGCAATCGACTCGCGGCAGGGCCAAAAATGACACTCCTGAAAATTCGGTACAAATAAGTTTTTAGAATGAGTAAAGGCAGCGAAGTCCAACGTATGGACCCTGTCCCATGAGCCCGCCACTGACAAAGATATCTTCATCTTCGACAAGCCGCCTTGATGCCTCCGTGCGGCATAACCTTTTCAGAGACTGCAAAAGCAAAATTTCAATTTCCATCGTCGTCGGCGCAGTGACATCTTGCCAATGCAGTAATAACTCGCGACGCCTCTCCCACCCGCCATCGGGGGTGCTTTTTTATCCGTCACCCGCCATCCGTTTGAACTTCAGCGGCGCTCGACGTGCACGCAGACCGGGCCCTCTCCGTCGGGGTTAGCCTTCGTGGCAGACAGGCGGATGGATGAGCAAGCGATCAGTGTGGATGTCGGTCGGCGTGAATATCGGTCCTCGTCGATGTTGATATAGATAGTCGATTTTCTTGGTTCGATTTCACACGCCCGTGATGCAGCATCGACATGTGATCATGAGGGCCAAGTCCAATGTGTCAGATATTCGGCATCAACAGTCTGCACCCCATCGCACCCAACTATCTGCTGCGAGGCTTTTTTTGCCGCGGCGGGGGGACCAGCGATCACGAGGATGGCTGGGGCATCGCCTATCGTGCCGAGGACGGACGGGCTCACCTCAAGGTTCACGCCTCGAGCGCGTTCCGCTGCCAGCACGCGAATACCCTTGCCGGCGGCAGCACCCGCTCACGCAACCTCATGGCGCATATCCGCAAGGCGACGATTGGCGCAATCGAGGACGCCAACAGCCATCCCTTCACCCGTACGCTGTGGGGGAAGCGGTTCTTCTTTGCCCATAACGGCGACCTGAAGGCGTTCGACCCTGAGATTGCCAGCCGCTTTCGTCCCTCCGGCACGACCGACAGCGAAACGGCCTTCGCGTCGATACTCACACGACTCGTCGATCGCTTCGGTGATATCTCTCCGCCGCTCCCGGCGCTGTTCGACGCACTGCAGGAAATCGCGACCGATATCGCCCGTCACGGCACCTTCAATTTCATCCTGACCGTCGACGATCTGATGTTCGCGCATGCCACTACCGATCTGCACTGGACCACGCACCCACCCGGCACCTCACGGGTCCGGCTGATCGACTGCAACGAGCAGATCGACACCGGTGCCCTGCACCACGCCAACGAACGATTCATCATCGTAGCCACCCATCCCGTCACCGAAGGACATCGGTGGCAGCGCTTCGGTGTGGGTGAGCTGGCCCTGTTCCACGCTGGCCAACGCCTCTATATCACCGAAGAGATGGCGCCAGACTGGTGCGAAGAGGGCCTGCCGGCGCTGGCCGCCAGCGCCTGACAGGATCGCCACCAGCCCTTACCCCTTCCGATCCGACACGGGAGCGATATGTCGTCTCGCAAGCCCATTCGTATCAACGCCTTCAACATGAACTGCGTGGGCCATATCCATCACGGGCTATGGTCACATCCGCGGGACCGCTCCGGCGACTACCGCTCGCTCGCCTACTGGACGGAACTTGCCCAACTGCTCGAGCGCGGCCTGTTCGATGCGCTCTTTTTGGCCGATATCCTGGGCGCCTACGATGTTTTCGAAGGCAGTATCCGTCTTACCGCCGAGGAGGCCGTGCAGCTTCCGGTCAACGATCCGTTCATGCCGGTCTCCGCCATGGCCGCGGTAACCCGCCATTTGGGGTTCGGCCTGACCGCCAACCTCAGCCACGAGCCGCCCTACCTGCTGACACGCCGCCTCTCGACACTGGATCATCTGACCGAGGGACGCATTGGCTGGAACGTGGTGACCGGCTATCTCGACAGCGCCGCGCGTGCCATGGGTCAGGAAGGGCTAGCCCGCCATGATGAACGCTATGATCGCGCGGAGGACTATCTGGCCCTGACCTATCGGCTCTGGGAGGGAAGTTGGGAAGACGACGCCGTGCCGCGTGATCGGGAGCGACGAGTATTCAGCGACCCGACCCGGATTCACCCCGTCGCCCACGAGGGACCCTTCTACCGCTGCAATGGTTATCATCTCTGCGAGCCCTCGCCACAGCGCAGCCCGGTCATCTATCAGGCGGGCAGTTCCAGACGCGGCCGCCAGTTCGCGGCCCGTCACGCGGAAGCCGTCTTCATCAGCGGCCAGGATCGAGTCGCCGCAGCGCGCTTCGTGGCCGAGCTGCGTCGCGATGCCGCGCATGTGGGTCGCGACCCCGCCGATATTAAGGTCTTTCCGGGTATCAGCGTGGTGGTGGACGGTACGCGCCGGCTGGCCGAGGCGAAATATCGCGACTATGCCCGCTACGCCAGCCCGGAAGCAGGCCTCGCCCACTTTTCCAGCAGTCTGGGCGTGGACCTCTCGCGTTTCGCGCTGGACGAGCCGATCGATGTCGGCCATGGCAACGCCATTCAGTCTGCCGCAACGAGCGCCAATGGTAGTGGCATGACGCGCCGCAAGCTGCTCGAGAGTCTGCAACTCGGCAGCCGCTACCCGGTGCTGGTGGGCAATGCAGCCGATATCGCCGATGCCCTGGAGAGCTGGATCGACGAGGCCGACGTCGACGGCTTCAACCTCACGCGTATCGTCACCCCGGAAAGCTACGCCGACTTTATCGAGTTCGTGGTTCCCGAGTTGCAGCGGCGTGGGCGCTACCGCACGAGTTACGAGGAAGGTACGCTACGCCATAAGCTGTTCGGCCGTGGCGACCGGCTCCCTATTTATCATCCCGCAGCGGCATCACGACGCTGAGAAATGCGCCGGAAACGACCTCTGAACGCGACCGATCCGCATTGTCTTTCAAGGTATCTTCGTTTTTGGATTCACGAGGTTCCCATGACCGCGCCAGCGCCAGCGCCATACGGCACCCTTCCCGTCATCGATCTGCGAGTCCCCGAGAGCGGTATCCCATCGGCGCGTCGTTTCTTTGCCCTGCCACAGGCCGACAAGGACGCGATAGCCATGGTCAATTCCCGCACTTCCGGGGCTACACCCGGCTCGATCAGGAGCTCACCCGCGGCCGACCGGATCGCCGCGAGCAGATCGACATCGGCGCGGAACTGCCGGCGCTGCCGATCGAAGAAGGCGCACCGTCCTGGCGTCGGCTCCAGGGGCCCAACCAGTGGCCGCACGGTCTGCCGGCGCTCAAGCCGGTCACGCTCAACTGGTCGGCGCGCCTGAGAGCGATCGCTATACGTCTTCTACGTACCTTCGCCGAAGCGCTCGAACAGCCCGCTGACGCTCTGGACAGCCTAATCGACGGGGTACCCGCCCAGTTACTAAAACTGATTCGCGATCCAGGCAGCGATGACGTGCACCACCGACAGGGCGTCGGCGCACACAAGGATGCGGGCATCCTGACCCTGCTGTTGCAGGACGAGCATGGTGGTCTTCAGGTGGAACGCCACGAAGAGTGGCAAGACGTACCGCCGAAAGAACGCGCGTTCGTGGTCAATATCGGCGAAATGCTGGAGCTGGCCACCAACGGCTATCTGCGCGCGACGCTGCATCGGGTCATTGCCCCGCCCGCCGGCGTCACGCGGTTGTCGATCGGCCACTTCCTCTCTCCCTGCCTTGCAGGCAGCGTGCCGCTACTGCCACTGCTGGCCCATCTCGCGGCCGACGCCAAGGGATCGGAAAGTGACCCCGACAACCCGCTGTTTCGCGAGATCGGCCCTAACGCCATCAAGGGGCGACTGCGCTCGCACCCGGACGTCGCTGCACGCCACTATGCCAATGTCTTGTCATAGGCTCGGCGTCATCAGGTCCATGGTACGCTACGTCGCATCCTGCATTGCCTTCTCGACGGCGTCAAAAAGGTCAGGACGGCAGGTCCCTTACACGACAAACACCGACTCGCTGATCTCTCCCATCGCTTCGAGCACCTGCTGCTTGAGATGATTGAACTCGTCCCCCGTTCGGTTGGCTCTGACCTCAGACCCGATCTCGAATACCCGGACGATACGCCCTGGATTGCTGCCCATTACCACGACACGATTGCTGAGGAAGATGGCCTCGTCGACGTCATGGGTCACCAGCAGCATGGAGATGCCTTCGGCACGCCATATCGAGAGCAACTCCCCCTGAAGATGGACTCTCGTCAGGGCATCCAGCGCCCCGAATGGCTCGTCCATGAGCAGCAGACTCGGCTGGCTGACAAGACCTCGGGCGATCGCCCCACGCTGGGCCATGCCACCAGAGAGTTCGTGTGGCCACGCCTCTTCGAACCCGCCCAGACCAACGAGCTCGATATGGGACTGCACGAGATGCCGCTGCTCTTGCGCCGAGTAATCGGCATTGAGCAGTCCAAGTTCGATATTCTTGGCGAGGGTGAGCCACGGCAGCAGTCGATGATCCTGAAAGACGATCCCCCGATCCAACCCCGGCCCCTCGATGAGTCGACCCTCGAACTCGATGCGCCCCTGATAGTCGCCATCAATGCCGGCGATTAGTCGCAACAGAGTGGATTTTCCGCAACCGCTCGGTCCAACCAGGGAAACAAACTCACCCGGCGCAATATCCAGATTGGCATTCTGAATCACCTCCAGTGGTCGTCGACCAGGAATCGAAAAGCGCTTGGAAAGACCGCGTATTTTCAGCCGATGATCTTCCCATGGCTCCGCATCAGCCCCCGCCGTTTCGGATGTTCTATCCATCGAACCCCTGCCTCCATCTCAGAATGCGTCGCTCGGCAACGTACATCGAGCGATCGATGACAAATCCCACCAGCCCGATCAAGACCATGCAAACCAGAAGCTGATCGGTGAGCAACAGGCCCTGGGCCCGAAAGATCAGAAATCCCAGCCCCTGCAGACCGCTCAGCCCCTCCGCCACGACCACCAGCGCCCATGCCAGGCCGGCAGCGTACCGCAGCGACACCATGATCGATGGCGTCGCCGCCGGCAGGACGATCTTTCTGATCAGTTGAAAGCGGGACATCTTCAGCACTCTGGACAGTTCGATGTATTTCTCGTCGACACCTCTCACGCCCTGCAGCGTGTTGAGAAAAACCGGAAAGAACACGGTTTTTGAAATGACGAGAATCTTTGCAGGAGCACCGAGGCCGAGCCACAGGACAATCAGTGGCAACCAGGCAATACCGGGGATATGACGGATGGTATTGAACGTCGGCGAGACAAATTGCTCGAAGCGTTTCGAAAGTCCGGCGGCGATGCCGAGGACCACCGCCGCCACCGCACCGTAGACAAATCCCTGTATGACGATATTGATGCTGACAAGGAAATCGAGGATCAGATCCTGCTGCGTCAGCATCGTCCAGAACGCCGTCACCACGGTGCTGGGAGCCGGCAGAAAGACAGGATCGACCCACTCTCGAGACGACGCCAGTTGCCACGACGCCAGAATGACGAGGGGAAGAATGGTGCCTATCACCCAGGTGAGGGAAAGACCTCTAGCACTTTCCACACTTTCCACACCACCGGCCAGCCCAATCTGTCTACCCTTTTGCGAAACCGTATCCATCAATTCACCTGTCGATTGCCGAATCCGTCGTCCGCGACCCAACCCGATGGGCATGCTGAAACTTCATAGATAGATGGAGTATTCGCCACCCTCGAAGAAGCGATCATCGACGAAATCATCGAGCTCGTCCTCGCTCAGGTGATGCGCCGCCAGGATCGTATCGCCATGATCGATATACCAGCGTTGAAAAGTGGCAATCGAGTTGCGGACGCTCTCTGCGCTGGGCTCGCTGGACATGAACTCCCACTGCCCCTTGGTCGTGATCTGGAAGCGGGCCACGTCGAGCGGCAGGCGAAGACGCCTGGACACGATTTCCGCGGCATCCTCGACGTGGTCCGTCGCCCAGATCATCGTCCTCTCTCGCGCCTTCAGGAAAGCCTGTATCGCTTCAGGGTGCGCCTGTGAGAAAGCTCTCGTTGCGAAATAGGTCACGCGTCCCGCGTGATTGACGTAAACGCCGTCCGCCGGCGAGTGTCCGATAATCTTGAATTTCCCCGACAGCCAGGCCCCGGTGGCGTTGCCCGCGGCGAGATGCACTGCCGTGGCATCCAACGCACCGGAGAGAACGGCGGAAAGCGCAACAGCGGTATTGTCGATCGAGGAGTAACGCACCTTGCCGCGCCGCTCGCGGGTATCCATGGGCAGCCCGGCGACGTCCAGCGCTTCGAAAGGCGACGACCAGTAGCAACTGACACGACTACTGCCCAGCTTCTTGCCTTCGAGGTCTTCGAGGTCTTCGAGGGTATTCACTTCGTCATTCGCCGCGGATGCCAGAATCGGGGCACGATAGCGATTGGAAGGACCCGACGACCAAACGATGACGCTGTCCACGCCATTGGCTTTGTGCACGGTGGCCGGGTAGATCATTCGCTGCGCGATCGCAAGCGCTCCCTGTTTCACCGCAGCAGTCTCCGCACCAATCATCTCGGCCGCCCCCTCCGCCACGAGGTTGACGTTATTGACGCCGACCCTGGAGAACTCCTCGTCGAAGATGCCGGTTTCTTCAGCAATGACCGTCCATGGCGTTTCCTGGAGATTGATACTCTCGAGTGTCTCTTCCTGCGCATGAGCCTGCTGCCAGCTGCCAGCGATCATCGCCAGCGACAACACTACATGTTTTCTACTTATCTTCGATAACCCCATCATGATACCAGTCCCCTTGGTTTTTCTTTAACCACCCGCAAACAGGAGGCTAACGAAAAACTCTGGAAAGGCAAAATAACGATAATCGAGAAGCTTAACCAAAACAGCTTTTGCATCTAGCCATGACGAGTCTGAAACTCTTACCCGAATCAAAGGAGTCATGCGATTTTGAAACCGCATGACGAGCATACCCAGCAATTCTAAGGCGAAAATTAAATCAACAGATTCACCGCCTTCATTCTCGACCCACGGATGCGTTAAAACGAGCCAAACTCTACTACAGCGCCGAATCTTTCAAGCCGACTAGACAGAGGACGATTCTTGAACGCACCTCATGCAGATATGAACGATTTACTTGATCCGAGGGTCGATATAAGCATTGTGTAAGATAATCATACAGACTGTCGTTATCGAAAAAATGGCGGTGGCTCTGCCATCTTGGGCGTGCGCACTTTTCCGGCGCAACGAGTCAATAACCATCGCGATGTAATGCCCGATATCGATAAATACCTTAGTGGCAATCCGGGCACCCGCCAGGCTGACCGAGCGAATCCCTGCAGCCAGGCGTTGACGTTGAAATGGAGCTATCTGGTGGTGTCATGAGACATTCAGTATCCCACTCTCTCGTGAAACGGGTCATTCGCGCTCGTGATCGGCTTGCGGTGTCCATACCCCGATGTCGGTTGCCTTCAGTGACTCGGGAATGATGCCGAGCTCATGGTAGGTATCCGCGATGCGCTGCTGCTCCTGCAGGTCACTCTTGTCGACCGGCAGGATACGGTAGCTGCGGTGGCTGTTGGCCAGCTCGACGGTCTTGACCGGCAGATTGCCCCACAGCGGAGCAAGGATCTCAGCCGCCTCATGCGGATGCGACTTGACCCATTTGCCCTGCTCGACAAGCGCGTCGAACACGACCTGGAGCACTTCCGGATGGGCCTTGGCGAAGGCCGTGGTAGCGGTGTAGAAACGGTAGTACTCGGCCAGCTCCGGCGCGTGGTCGGTGAGCGATCGCACATCGCCCGAACGCAGCAGTACCGACTGAAAGGGATCCCAGATCGAGATGGCATCGACGTCACCCTGGGAGAAGGCCGCCAGGCCATCCGGCGCCGGCAGATAGCGTATGTCGATGTCCTTGTCGGTCAAACCGACGTGCTGCAGTGCCCGGAGCAACAGGAAATGGCTGCCTGAGCCACGGCTGACCGCCACCCGCTTGCCCTTCAGGTCGGACAACAAGCGAATGTCGGCGTCTTTCGCGACCAGCACGCCCTGACCCTGCGGCGCTCGATCCTCCCGCGCGTAATAGGTCAGCGGCGCGTTGGCCGCCTGGGAGAACAGTGCAAAGGCGTCGGCGACGTCCGCGTTCAGGTCGACGCTGCCGGCATTGAGCGCATCGAGCAGTCCCGCGGTGAATTCGTGCCAGTTCACGTCATATCCCAGCGGCGCGAGCCGCGCTTCCAGCTCGCCGCTGCGCTTGAGCAGGATGAACAGCGACGACGAGCGCTGATAGCCGATATCCACGGTCTCCGCCCGGGCGCCAGCCGCGCCCAGCATCAATGCCGGCGGCAGCACCAGGACGAGCAAAAACCGAAACCACAAGCTCATATCCTCGTTCCCTCGGTAGTAGTATCGAATCGTTTGCGGCATCGCTTCAGGCCACACCCACCCGCCACTGCCCAGGATGCGGAGTGCCGTTGACGGCATAGTCGCCGACGATGCGCGCCTTGTAGACCTGCGGGTTGTGCGAGGCGAGGGTACGGGCATTGCGCCAGAACCGATCGAATCCCTGGGTGCGCAGCACCGCCGAGGCCCCCAGCGCATCGAAGCCTTGACCGGCCGCCTCGATGATCAGCTGCGAGATCACCGTCTGAGCCTGGGCCACCTCGAGATCGGCCAACGCCACGGCGTCGGCTGTGGCCCGCTCCTCACCCGCGACTGCTGCCTCGAAGGCGCGCTGCAGCGCCTGCGACAACGTCGTCACGATCGCGCCGGCGCAATAGGCCGCGCTGCGCACGCTGCCCACCACCTGCAGAATCTGCGGATCCTGTGATACTCGATCCCCGTTGCCATGGGTATAGGTCCGGGTTCTCACGGCTACCGCCTGCGCCAACTCATCGCTCATCGCTCGCCCGATACCGGCCAGCGTGGCGAGGTGGAAGAGCTGGAAGAACGCCTGTGCATGGGGAAAGCGCTCGTCGTCGGGAATCGGCGCTTCCGCCACAGGAACGTCACGGAAACGGATCCCGCCGCTGGCCGTTAGGGTCTGTCCGAAGCCGTTCCAGTCATCAAGCACCTCCACGCCCGCTGCCTCGCGCGCCACCGCCACGGTATAGGTTCGGTCGTCGGGGCCCGTCGCGCTGACGTCGATCCAGTCCGCGTAGCGGCAGCCAGTGGTGTAGAACTTTTCGCCGACGAGTCGCCAGTTCTCGTCCGCAGCGGGAACCAGCCGGGTACCGAAATGAGCCCGTGCGGAAGCGCCCGCCTCGCTGCGCGCTGGACCTACCATTTCGCCCCGTTCGATGCGGGAAAACCAGCGGTCTCGCCGTGCCTGCCGCGATGAGACGAGCAGCGTCTCCACGAATCCAAAGTGTCCCCGAATGGATTGTGTCAGGTTGGAGTCCGCCGCGGAAAGCTCGATCAGCAGGGCAAAAAGCTCCGGAAGACCAACCCCCGGTTCTCCGTCCTCTCCGGGCACCCTCAGGCCCAGAAAGCCGCTCGCCTTGAGGGCCTGTATCTCGGCGTCCAGCGCCCGCCCCTCGATCTCGCGGTTTACCGCGCCAGCGCCAAGCTCCTCGAACAGTGGACGAAAACGCTGTGCGAGCTTGCCGTAGCGGGAGGAAGGCGGCGCGCCCCAACCGACATCGGTCTGTGTCATGTATTGCCTGTCCTTCTCGTGAATGGGGTCATGGATCGGATCGCGCCGCACTCAACGACGCTCGCGATGCGCTGGCTCGATCAGGCCCAGGTGCTCCCGCAGGGTGCTACCCGTGTAGGCGCTGCGGAAGACACCGCGGCGCTGCAGATGCGGTACCACGCTTTCGACGAACTCGTCGAAGGAACCGGGGAGATAGCCCGGCGAGATGACGAAGCCGTCGCAGGCGCCGGCCTCGAACCACTGCGTCAGCGTCTCCGCAATCTGCTCACCGGTGCCGACGAGCTGCGGTACCCGCACGCTGCTGGCGAAGCGCTCACCCAGTTCGCGCAGGGTAACTTGAGCCCCCTGGTAAAGGAGTTTCTCGGCCGCCGCCACGGGCGTTCGTGGGTCGCGCGCCACCGTCTCGAGACGCGTGTCGAGCGTGAATCCTGAAAGGTCAAAATTGATCTGCGAGGCGAGCGTGATCAGACCGAGTTCCGGGCGCGCCAGGGCATTGTGATGATCTCGCTTGGCACGGGCCTCCGCTTCGCTTCCGCCGATGAACGGCATGACCGCGGTCAGCACCTTGCAGGTGTCCGGCGCGCGCCCCTGTTCGACGACCAGCCGACGAACATCCTGGCGAAAGGCCCGGGCGGCGGGGATATCGGCATGAATGGTGAAGATCGCCTCCGCCCAGCGCGCCCCGAACCGACGCCCTCTGCCCGAGGAACCGGCCTGGATCAACACCGGGCGACCCTGAGGGCTGCGGGGAATGTTCAGCGGCCCCTCGACGCGAAACCATTCGCCCTGATGGTCGACGGCCCGGACTGCGTCGGGATCGGCCAGCACGCCCGCTTCACGGTCCAGCTTCAGTGCCGCGGGCGCCCAGGAGTCCCATAGCTGGCAAGCCACGTCGACGAACTCGTCGGCGCGGTCGTAGCGAAGATCGTGATCCAAGTGACGCTCAT
>NZ_CALFQK010000192.1:0-20256 GCF_937921195.1 uncultured Salinicola sp. | reverse complement strand
GCTGGTGCAGGGCGATGTCGGCTCGGGCAAGACCGTGGTCGCCGCCATGGCGGTGCTGAACGCCATTGCCGGCGGCTGCCAGGCGGCAGTGATGGCCCCCACCGAGATCCTCGCCGAGCAGCACTTCCGCCAGTTCCGGGCCTGGCTCGAACCGCTGGGGATCGAGGTGGGCTGGCTGGCCGGCAAGCTCAAGGGCAAGGCGCGCCTGGACACCAAGGCGGCCATCGCCGACGGTCGCGTGCAGGTCGCCGTGGGGACGCATGCGCTGTTCCAGGACGACGTGACTTTCCATCGGCTGGGGCTGGCGGTGATCGACGAGCAGCACCGCTTCGGCGTTCACCAGCGCCTGGCGCTGCGCCAGAAAGGCGAATCCGGTGGCCTGACGCCGCACCAGCTGATCATGACCGCCACGCCGATCCCGCGCACCCTGGCGATGAGCGCCTACGCCGACCTCGATCTCTCGGTGATCGACGAACTGCCGCCCGGACGCACCCCGGTGCACACCGTTGCCGTCCCCGACGAGCGTCGCCCGGAGGTGATCCAGCGTATCCGCAACGCCTGCGCCGAGGGCCGCCAGGCCTACTGGGTCTGCACCCTGATCGAGGAGTCGGAAGCGCTCACCTGCCAGGCGGCGGAAGTGACCCGCGACACGCTGGTGGAAGCGCTGCCGGAACTCAACGTGGGGCTGGTCCACGGACGCATGAAGGCGCAGGAGAAGGTCGAGGTGATGGATGCCTTCAAGCGCGGTGAGCTGGACCTGCTGGTGGCGACCACGGTGATCGAGGTCGGCGTCGACGTGCCCAACGCCAGCCTGATGATCATCGAGAACCCGGAGCGGCTGGGGCTCTCCCAGCTGCATCAGCTGCGCGGCCGGGTCGGTCGCGGGCGCGTCGACAGCTACTGCGTGCTGCTCTATCACCCGCCGCTGTCGAACCACTCCCGCCAGCGGCTCGGCATCCTGCGCGATACCACCGATGGCTTCAAGGTGGCGGAGAAGGATCTCGAACTGCGCGGCCCCGGCGAGGTGCTCGGCACCCGCCAGACCGGCCTGGCGCAGATGAAGATCGCCGACCTGGAGCGCGATCGCGACCTGCTCGATACCGTCACCGCGCTGGCCCAGGCGCTGCTGGAAGAAGCCCCCGACGCCGCGACGCCGCTGATCCGCCGCTGGCTGGGCGACGAAGCCGGCAGGTACGGGCAGGTCTAGACGCAAGCAGCGTCCGACACCTCAGGTCGCCTCGGCGGCCTTGTCGACGTCGGCCACTTCGACCGGCCGTGCGACCAACCGCCCCGCCGCCTCGCTCATCGGCACCAGTTGGCGGCTGATGTGAAGCAGCTGGGTCTGGATCACGCGCCGTTCGTCATCGGCATCGTCCTGGGCGGCGGCGGGCTCCTGCTCGAAGATCGCCATCAGCGCACTCTGCTCGTCGTTGAGCTCGGGGATCGGCTGGCGAGCGGCCAGACTCGCGGCGATCGCATCGAAGCCATCGGCGATACGGCGGGCGGCGGCATGGATCTCGATATCCGCCTCGCTCGGCGTCAGCGTGCCCCGGTGCGCCCCCAGCGCGGAGAGATAGCCCAGCAGCGTGTGGGAGACCACCAGGAACCGGAAGCCCTCGTCGGCGTCCTTCTTCCGGTAGTGCCCGGGCTCCTGCAGCATGTTGGAGAGCACCGTCGAGAGCGCGGCATCGGCATTGTGGGCGTTGCGTCGGGCCAGCCGATACGCGAGATCGTCCTGCTTGCCGGCTTCGTATTGATGGATGATCTCGCGCAGGTAGAGCGTGCTGTTGGTGAGCGCGGTGGCGGCGACCTTGTGCAGTCGCCGTCCCTGCCAGTCCGGCAGGATGAAGAACACCGCCAGTCCCGAGATGAACGCACCGATCAGGGTATCGATCAGTCGCGGCAGGATCAGGTCGAAGCCGTCGCCGACCTGATTGAAGCTGCTCAACACCAGCGTGGTGATGGCCGCGGTGGCGACGATGTAGTGCTTTTCCCGGTTGGCGAAGAAGGTGACCCCGGCGACCACCGCGATCAGCGACTGGAGCAGCGGGTCGGGGAACAGGCTGATCAGGGCCCAGCCCACCACCAGACCCAGTACCGTCCCGACGATGCGCTGGCGCAGGAAACGCCGCGTCGCCCCGAAATTGGGCCGACACACGAACAGCGTGGTCAGCAGGATCCAGTACCCCTGTGTCGGATGAACCAGGTGCAGCACGCCGTACCCTACCAGCAGCGCGGTCGACAGCCGCAGCGCGTGGCGGAAGGTCGGCGAACCCGGCGTCAGGTTGAGCCGAATGCGCTCCCAGGCGTCCTTGAAGCTGCGCGGCGACCGGTTGAACAGGCTGGCGTCCTTCTGGTCGGCCACCGCATCCGGGTTGTGGGCGCTGGAGAGCTGGTCCTCCAGCGTCGCCAGGTTGCGGCCCAGCGCCTGCAGCGAGCGCAGCAACGGCGTCCATGCCGGATTGCGCTGGGCGCGCAGGTAGACGATCGAGGCGCGCAGGTCTTCCAGCGCCTGCTCGCTCTGGCCGTGGTCGAACGGCTGGCGCAGCAGCAGCGCCTTGGCCAGACGCTTGCAGGCGCGGCCCTGCTGGTCGAGCAGCCGCTGGCAGCGGAACAGCACATCGTGATGGAAGAACGCCTCCGCCAGCGCCGAGTAGGGGTAGTGCGAGGCGCTGACCCGCTCGTGAATGTCCTGGGCGATGAAGTAGAGGCGCAGGTAGCGATTGAGCTTGCGACTGCCGCGCTGGCCCTCCAGCCGGCGGAAGATCATCTCCTTGGCTTGGTTGAGCGCGGTCACCACGCGGCCGTTCTGGCGCGCCAGCGCGACGCGCCGACTCTCCACGTCGACCCCGCGCAGCGGTTCGAACAGGGTGGCCTTGATGATCAGGTATTCACCCAGCTCCCGGTAGAGCTGCGCCATGCTCTGCTTGACCGGCTGGCGCGAGAACAGCGCGCACCAGACGACCGAGATCGCGCCGTACCAGGCCGCGCCACCGACCAGCAGCAGCGGCTGGTGCCAGAAATCGCCATCGGTGGTGCCGCCGTGCTGCTCGATGTTGATCATCGAGTAGACCGACAGGATCAGCGTCGCCGAGGCGATGGTGGCATAACGTTGCTCGATGGCACCGAGCATGATGAAGATAAACGCCGACAGCGCCAGTCCGGGGGCGAACAGCCACGGCCACGGAAACAGCAGTTCCACCGAGCTCGAGGCGACCAGAAAGCAGACCAGCGTGACCAGCAGGGCGCGGACGCGACCCTCCCAGTTGTCGTCGGTCTCGGAGAGGGCGCTGGCGATGATGCCGAGAAACAGCGGAATCGCGAGCGCGATCTGGTCCTGAGACCAGCTCAGCGCGATGGCGCCGCTGAACGCCAGGAACACCCGGAAACTGTAGGCGAACTTGTCGAGCGTCCACAGCTGGCGCAGGGAGTGGGAAAACGAATCGGAAATCTCGGTCTCTCCGCAAAGGGGTCGTGCGTCACGATAGCGCGCCGATGGTGACGGTAACAGCCACCGAAGCCCGCAACGGTCAGAGAAGCCGCCACATGACTAGACTTTAGTATAACGCCGCTTTCCCTATCGGCCGCAACGGCTTCCCGCTTTATCCCCATCCTGGAGTTGGGCATGATCGGGATTTACCGGACGACAGAGGCAAGGCGTGGGATCGATCAGGAATTCGCATCGCACCGGCGTGATACGAGCGCTGGGGTTCGTGGGTCAGCTGCTGCGTGGCGTGGTGATGCTGGGCGTGATCGGCTGGGGCGCGCTGGCGCTGCATTTCGAGCTGCCGGGGCCGCGCCCGCTCGTCGTCGTCGTCATTGCCGTATGGGTACTGATCGGCACGGCGGCGTTGATCGCGCCCTGGCGGGTCCGCCGGGGTTCGCCTCGTCAATCGCTCAGAGCGCGCGTGGCCCTGGCGATCCGGCTGACGTTCACGCTGGCACTGGTCGTCCTGGTGAGCTGGTGGCAGAGTCTCGAACCCCGTAACGATCGCGACTGGGCGCCGGACGTGGCACGCCAGCTCTCGGTCGAACGTGACGGCGACCGGGTCACGCTTCACAACGTGCGCGATTTCGAGTGGCAGACGCCGGATACCGCGACACCGCGCTGGGAGACCCGCGAGTACGATCTGTCGCAGCTCGACGCGGTGGACATGGTGGTCTCCTACTGGATGGGCCCGGCGATCGCCCACACCCTGGTCAGTTTCGGCTTCACCGACGGCCGACATCTGACGTTTTCGGTGGAGATCCGGCGTGAGCGCAACGAGGCGTTCTCGATCAGCGGCGGCTTCTTCAAGCAGTTCGAGCTCAACCTGATCGCCGCCGACGAGAACGATATCCTGCGTCTGCGCAGCAACGTCAGAGGCGAGGAGGTCTATCTCTACCGGGTCGGGCTAGCGCCGCAAGCGCGGCGCGAACTGTTCCTCGCCTACCTGGACGAGGCCGAGCGACTGCGCCGGACGCCTGAGTTCTACAACACCCTGACCAGCAACTGCACCACCATCGTGTTCGACATGGTCGACAGGATCGTCTCCGGTCTTCCCAGGGATATCCGGCTGATTCTTTCCGGCTACCTGCCGGAGTACGTCTACGATATCGGTGGGCTGGACAGGAGCCACCCGCTCGAATTCCTGCGCAGCCGAGGCCATATCAATCCGCGCGCCCGGGAGATCCCCTACACTGCGGGGAGCGAGGCCTTTTCCCGCGCCATCCGCGACGGCGTCCCCGCCGCCGATGGCGAGATCCTTCACGCGTCATCGCCCTGAGCGGGACTCAATGCCATGACCTCCCTGCGCGACGCCATCGAAAATCGCATCCACCATCTGACCGGCCGCACGCTGGGTGGGGTCGACTACACCCAGCCCAAGGGCGATCCCGGCCTGTTCGGGCCGGATACCGTGGCGTGGAAAGTCCACGGCGAGTTCACGCCGATGATGTGCGGCGGCGTCAGCGCGCTGCTGCTGCAGATGCTGCACCCGCTGGCGCTGGCCGGCATCTGGGATCACTCCAACTTCCGCCAGGACATGATCGGCCGGCTGCGCCGTACCAGCCAGTTCATCGCCGTCACCACCTTCGGCTCCCGCGATGACGCCGAGCGCATCCTCGAGCGGGTGCGCCGGGTCCACGACGGCGTCAGCGGTCACGCGGCCGACGGTACGCCCTATGCCGCCAACGATCCCGACCTGCTGGTGTGGGTCCACGTGGCCGAGATGAGCCGCTTCCTGGCCGCCCACATGCGCTATCGCAATCCCCGGCTCAGCCTCGCCGATCAGGATCGCTACTTCGATGAGACCGCACGCGTCTCCGAAGCGCTGGGCGCGCGCCAGGTTCCGCGATCGCGCGCGGCGATAGACGCCTACCTGGAACACCAGCGACGCCACCTTGTCTGCGACACACGGACCCGCGACGTGATCGACGTGCTGCTGCACGCAGTGCCGCCCAGCCCGGTCATCCGACCCGCCGGGGCGCTGTTCATGCGCGCCGGCATCGACCTGCTGCCGCCCTGGGCGGCGACACTGCTCAGCCTCGAGATGTCGACGCTCGAGCGCCGCGCCGTTCGCGGCGGCATCCTCGCCATCGCCCCGGTGATGCGCTGGGCGGTGCGCAACGGTTCTTATCGACGGGCCCTGGAGCGGATGCAGGTCCGGGAGCAGGCTCAGCGGCGGTGAGGAGCCGAATCAGGCGCTGGCCGGCGGTACCGACTCGTCGCGACGCACGCGGTCGATCTTCAGCATCCGCGCGATGACCTTGTCGAGCTCCGACTGCTCGAAAATCTTCTTCCAGTCGTCGCGCAGGATATTCTCGCGACCGTAGTCGATCGCGATCATGCAGGCGTCCGAGAACGGATTGGTGCTGCGAAACGCCACCGCCAGCGCGATCTGGATATGGCCGTAGAGCATGGCCTCTGCAGCCTTCTGCGGTACGCCGGTGCGCGCGACGGTCTCGTCCAGCGCCTCCTTCATGAAGGTGCCGAGCATGCAGGTGACGGTCTCCACCAGCGTCGGCTCGAGATAGGCCAGCTGGGTGACGGTAATCCAGTGGACATCATCGACCGGGGCGTACATCACGCGGATCACCGCCTCCAGCGCCGCCCTTTCGGCGTCGCTGCCGCTCTCGAACGCCGCCGCGACGGACTGAGTGGCCGCCACGCCGCCGAACGCATCGGCGTGCTCCTCCTGGGTGTAGCGTTCGAGGAAAACCGACGGATGGCAGGGATGCGCCACGGCGTAGTGAATATCTTCGCGCTGGAACAGCAGGTTGGCGTAGGCCGCGGCCGGATCCAGCGTCAAAAGGGTTGCGCCAGCCTTCATCTGTGGCACCAGCGTCTCGGAAACCTTGCCCAGCACGATGTCCGGCACCGCCAGAATCAGCAGATCGCAGTCGGCGATGACGTCATCGATGGACGACAATTCGCGCCCGGCATCGCGCACGCGCTGCTGGCCCTCGGTGGCGTTTTCGCAGTAGTGAACGTGGAAGTCGCTGCGCGCCAGGTTGGCCGAGATGCGCATGCCCATCTTGCCGCCGGCCCCGACCAGCGCGATCGATCGAACTGTCTGTGTCATGGTGTATAGCTCCTTAGAAACTCCAGGTTGCGCCGGGTCCACTCGGACTCCAGGCGGCAGGTCGTCGTCGCATCCGACTGCCAGGGCAGCCAGTGCTCGATGACCTGGGAAATACCGCGTGATACCGGATCGACGTGCCGCATCATGGCGTCGAACGGCAATTGCCCCTCTCCCAGCGGACAGCCGGCAAGCTGGAAGCCGACCCAACCGGGAGCGCGAGTGAAGTGGAAATCCTTGACGTGCAGGTTGACGACCCGCGGGGCGGTGCGCTCGACGACCGTCAGCGGCATTTCCAGCGCGGCGACGCAGTTGGCCGGGTCGAGACAGATGCCGATGTGCAAGTCATCGAGCGATTCGACGACGGTCATTAGCTCATCGACGGCGACCTGCTCGTAGGTTTCCAGCGCCAGGGTGACGTTGTGTCGTCGCAATCGCGGCAGGATCGCCTCCAGCCGCTGGATCGCGACTTCGGTGGTGGGCCGATCCTCGTCGCGATACAACATGCTGCGCAGTAGCGATACGCCCAGCCGCTCGGCGATATCCAGATAGCGACCGAGATGGTCGGGCGCCACGCCCTTGGTGCCGAGTTCCAGCTGGATGCCGAGACGCTCGGCCTGTGCACGCAGCTGATTCAGGCGTGCCGCGCCGAAAGCCTCGATCGCCGGATAGTCGCAGATCTGGAACACGTCACCGCCGAGGGCCGCCGTCTCCTCGAGCATCGCTTCCAGCGACATCGGGTCCTCGACCCGGTCCGATCCGCGCCAGAAAAAGGCGTAGGTACTCAGTCCAATCCGCATGGTTGCTCCGGTATCGGTTGCAGAGAGCCATCGTCAGTGTCCGGCGGTGGCGTTGTGGGGGGTCGCGCGACGGCTGGACGTGGCGGGCTCACGGCTGATGATCAGCATCATTATCCCAGCCATTGCCATGAACCCGCCGACCACGAACATCGGCACGGTATAGCCACCGCTCAGATCATGGAGCGCGCCGGTCAGATACCCCGACGAGAATCCGGCGATATTGCCGATGGTGTTGATCAGCGCCACACCCGCCGCGGCTGCGGCGCCATCGAGAAAGCGAGTCGGCAACGTCCAGAAATTGGGCAGCGCGGCGAAGATCGAGCACGCCGTGATGGTGATCATGGCGATCGTCGCGGCGGGCGACTCCATGTAGAGCGCCAACGGCACACTCAGCGCGCCGGTGAAGGCCGGCAACGCGATATGCCAGCTGCGCACCCCGCGCCGCGTGGCGTCGCGAGACCAGAAATAGAGCACGATCGCGGCCGGCAGATAGGGTACGGCGGTAATCAGGCCTTTCTGCATCAGGCCGAAATGGGTCCCGAACTGCGCCTCGAAACCGCCGATGATCGTCGGCAGGAAGAAGGCGAGCGCATACAGACCGTAGATGAAACCGAAGTAGATCCCGCAGAGCGCCCATACCCGGCCGCTGGAGAACGCCTGCTCGAGCCCTTTCTTTTCTTGATTGGCGCCAAGCTTCTGACGGGACTCCCGCTCGAGCTCGGTGGTCAACCACGTCTTCTCCTCGGCCGTCAGCCAGCGCGCATCGGCCGGGCGATCGACCAGATAGAACCAGGCGACGATACCCAGCAGGATGGCCGGAATGGCCACGCCGAAGAACATGAAACGCCAGCCCGCCAGACCGAAGAACGCGCCATCGTGTTGAATCAGCAAAGCCGCCAGCGGCGCACCGATAACGGTGGTCAACGGTTGGGCCAGATAGAACAGCGCCAGGATCCGGCTGCGATAGCGTGCCGGGACCCACAGGCTCAGAAACAGGATCGCGCCGGGGAAGAAACCCGCTTCGGCCACGCCCAGCATGAACCGCAGGAAATAGAGACCGCCCGCGCTATCCACCCAGGTGAACAGTAGCGCCACGATGCCCCAACTGACCATGATCCGGGCCAGCCACTTGCGCGCACCGAAGCGATGCAGGGCCAGGTTGCTGGGTACCTCCAGCAGGATGTAGCCGACGAAAAAGATGCCCGAGGCAAAACCGAACTGCGCGGCACTCAGGGCCAGATCGGCGTTCATGCCGTTGGGGGCGGCAAAGGAGATCGCCGTCCGATCCAGATAGTTGATGAAGAACATCAGGGCCACGAAGGGCACCAGGCGCCATGCCACCTTGCGAATGGCGGACGTTTCCACCGATGAAGCTGCCGCGTGTTCCATGATCGCTCCCACTCCCGCAAAAGCGTTGTCAGTGACCACGGCATGGCCCGTCGATGTCGGCTATATCGCGGCAATAGTCATACGATCATCAGGTCATCATACCACTACGGCAATACGGCAAACGTCGTAGACCGGGCATTGCCGCGGTCATCGGCAAGTCTCCATCGAGGAAGGTATGAAGCCGCTAGCAGTCCGGACCCGACCCGGGGTTCTGCACGCGGAGTCTGAGAATCTCGAACCCCTCGAGCCGATCGGTCTCACCGGCGCGCAGACGCGCCTCCACGCTTGGGGCCGGCTGAAACCCATCAGCCATCGCAGCGAGTCGCGACAGTTCGAGCAGGTCGACGCCCTCGATGTACAGCGGCACGGCGCCCGCGCTCAGGTTGGCGATCCACACCTCGATAACGGTGGGGAGCTCGGTCTGCCAGGCCAGCGCCGCCAGCTCGGCACCGTCGAGTTTCAGTTGCCGCAGCGGTCGCCCCGCTGCCCGGCACAGGCCAGCGATCGCGTGGCCCACGGGATGGAGAGACTCAGCGCCGATATCGAACGGCGGGCCGAGGGACGACAGCGTGGCGGCATCGACCCCGGCATAGGCCACGCGGGCCATGAAACCGACGCCCCAGGCCGCAGCGAACAGCCCGTGCTGGCGCGGGTCGTCGTCACTCAGGGTCACGCGCTGGCTGCCGTCGTTGGGCGTGAGACACTCGCCATACGGATTGGTCCAGGCACCGATGGCGGTGGTGGTAATCCGGTAAGGCGTCGTCGGCGCCAGGGCCCGGCAGGAAGCGACGATATCCGGCACGCTCTGCAGGGTTTCCATCACCGAGCGGTCGTCCGCGGCGTGGACGATGGGCGAGACGGCATGGGTGATGAAGTCGATCGATGAAGGGTCGGGGCGACAGCGGTTGAGCTCGGTGAAGTAGGTCGGCACGCCGCCGCCCAGCGCCAGTTCCGGCCACAGTACACGCGCCGCCATTCGTGCCTGCCCCGGCGATGTGCCCGAAGGCCAGACGCCATCCGGCTGGTAGCTCTTGAGGTACGCCGCCGGGGTCACCAGCATCCCGGCCGGGGTGCCAGGCAACCCCTCCAGCCGCCGTGCCAGCGTCGAGAGCGAACCCGTCGGATCGTGATCATCGCAGATCACGTAGAGCCATACCGGAATGTCACGCTCGGCCGCGCTGTCCATCAAGCCGGGCAGATTCTCGAGCGCCCGGGAGCTGCGCAGATCGAGCAGCGCATCCAGATGCCGTGGCATGACGGCATCGAGCTGCCGTGCCAGCCGGCCGAGACCATTGATGCGATCCAGCCATAGACCGCAGCCGACGGACGGCAGTGGCGTCGAGGCCGGGCCGCCGAGCCGGAGCGTGTGGACGTCGGTTCTCATCCGGGCGTTCTCCCGCTGTCGACCGCAGAGACGACCACCCGCTGCACGACCCGGTCCCCCGCCCCGAGCACATAGGGCGTCGGCCAGGCCAGCGGCCGGTTGTAGATCTTGAATGAGGCATCCGACCAGTTGCGCTGATCTTCCATTTCGAACACATCGCCCTCGAAATCGACCTTCACCGTGACATCGAGCGCTGGTGAAAGCTGTAGTTGCCGAATATCGAACAGCGGCTGCGAGGGGCTGATCAGGCGGGGCAGCCGCTTGGTCTCCCGCTGGCCATCCGTATGCAGCACCTGAATTTCACCGCCGACGACACCCGCCAGCGGCAGCAGCATGCTCACGCCGCTGCGCGCCGTGGTGAAATCGATGAGGACTTCGAGGGCAAGGTCCACCGTGACCCGATGCTCGGTCGCCTCGACCCGCAACTGTCCACGCAGCAACGACTCACCGCCGGCATCAGGACCGTCGGTCGATAGATGAAAATCCTGTGCCAGGCTGGCATGGCGATGCGCCACTTCGATCCGCTCGCCATCGACGATCGGCGTATGGGTGCCCCACTGCGGGTCACGCAGCACCGCAGCGATCCCCCTCACGATTTCGATATCGCCGATACGGAGCCAACGCAGGGCGCCCGACTGCCAGACGAACGACAACGCTCCCAACTGGATATGGCACGGCGCCGGCTCCGGCGTCGCCGTGCCGTATTGCCGAATCAAGCCCGGGCCGTCCGTCCCCATGTGCTCTCCTTCTCTCGTCGATGCCGTCAATAAGTCCGCTGAAGCGCCCCCGGGACACCCCTTTCTGGCACGGGTCTCGAACCGATGATGGCGGTTCTGACGCTGGGCGCCATTCGACCTTTGGTATGATGACATGACCTCCATGCATCGGTTTAATGCCGTTACGCCATCCGTTCCGGGCGAGCCGGGCCCGGGACGGACCATGAACAGCAGCGGATGCGGGAGGGATTCAGATGACCCAACAGCGAACTGTGCGGGGCGCGCTGATCGGTTGCGGTTTCTTCGCCGAAAACCAGATGCGGGCGTGGCGGGATCTCCATGGGATGGGAAAAGGCGTCGAGATCGTCGCCTTGTGCGATCGCGATCCGCAACGACTGGCGTACTTTCGGGATCTATTCGGCATCGAAGCCGCCTATACCGAGGCGGAAACCCTGTTCGCCGCGTTCGCCGGGGAGCTGGACTTCGTGGATATCGCCACCACCACGCCCTCCCATGCGGCGCTGGTCCCGCTGGCGGCCCGCCATGGCGTCGATATCATCTGCCAGAAGCCCTTCGCCGGCTCGCTGGAGAACGCCAGCCGATTGATCGCGCAGTGCTCGGCGAGCGGGGTGAGCCTCGGCATCCACGAGAACTTCCGCTGGCAACATGCGGTTCGCCAGACGATCGAGACGCTGCGCAACGGGCGAATCGGCCGCCCCTTCTTCGGCCGCATCAGTTATCGCAGCGGTTTCGATGTCTACGCGGCCCAGCCCTATCTGGCCCGGGCGGAACGCTTCATCCTCGAGGACCTGGGCATTCATGTGCTGGATATCGCCCGCGCCCTGTTCGGCGAGGTAGCGCGGTTGAATTGCGAGACCACGCGGATCAACGCCGCGATCGCGGGTGAAGACGTCGCCACCCTGATGTTGCAACACGACGACGGCATCACCTCCGTCGTCGATTGCAGCTATGCCACCCGGCTCGCCGACGATCCGTTCCCGCAGAGTCTGATCGAGGTCGACGGCATCCACGGCTCGCTGCGCCTGCGCCAGGATTTCGTCCTCGAGATCCACGATACCGGGGGCCACTGCGAGGTGCAGACGGTCCGGCCCGAGCCGCCTGCCTGGAGTGAATCACCATGGGTACCGATCCAGGCCAGCGTGCTCGCCTTTCAGGCCGACTGGCTCGAAGCGTATCGGCAAGACCGCCCGATCGAGACCCGCGGCGAGGACAACTACAACACCCTGGCGCTGGTCGAGGCGGCCTACGAGGCGGCGGCAACGCACCAGAGCGTGATTCCCGAACGCTGGAACCGCTAGGGCGAGTTCGGGCAGGCGACTGTCCTGTCGATCGCCGAAGCGATTATCCTACGTCCTGACATGGGTTCGATCGACGGCCACTCCGTACTCGAGAACAGGAAGATTCATGAATGACATCGCTGCAGGTCCGATCCGCCGACGCAAGCTATCGGACGAAGTGCTGGAACGCTTGCTGGCGCTGATCCGTGCACAGAAACTGCAACCCGGCGATCAACTGCCGCCGGAACGGGAACTGATGGCGCTCTACGGCGTGGGCCGGCCGGCAATCCGCGAAGCCATGCAGCAACTCGCCTCGATGGGCAGGATCACCATCAACCACGGCGAGCGGGCGCGGGTCAGCGAAGTCACCGTTCACTCGATGATCTCCCAGTTCGACACCACCGCCCGCTTTCTGCTCGACGACGATGCCGAGAACATCGACCACCTCAAGCAGGCACGGCTGTTCTTCGAGGCCGGCATGGTACGGATGGCCGCGACCCGGGCGACGCCCGAGGATATCGACAAACTGCGCGGATTGATCGACGACATGCAGCGGAGCCAGCGCGGCGATGCCTTCATCGAGTGCGACATGGCGTTTCACAGCGCCATCGCCGACATGACCGGCAACCCGATTTTCTCGGCGACGGCTCGCGCCATGCTCCACTGGCTGAAGGACTACCATCTCGGCATCGTCAGTTTCCGCGGTGCCGAAGACGTCTCCCTTCGCGAGCATCATCAGATCGTCGACTGCCTGGCCGACAACGATCCCGACGCCGCGGAGCAGGCGATGCGCGACCACCTGACTCGTACCAGCGAGCTCTATCGTCAGCGCGCCGAGTCGCTCGAGGACGGCTCCGACCGCTGATCGTCCTCCGGTGGCTCTCCCCTTGCGCCGCCGCCTTGACCCAGCTCGCGGCGCAACCACTCGGCGAGGCGCTCGCCTCGCCGGGTATCGACGCCGGGCGCCAGCCACAGCCCCAGCGACGCATCGGTCTCGATCGCGGGCCACGGCGCCACCAGCCGCCCCTGCTGCAGCTCGGCGGCCACCAGCAGCTGCGGCGCGATGGCGACCCCCAGCCCCGCCAGCGCGGCCTCCAGCAGATAGTAGAGATGCTCGAAGCTGCGGCCCTTGGCGCGCGCCCCGGCCAGCGTCGCGTCATCGATGCCCATGGCCACTGCCCATTCGGACCAGGCTTGGGGCCGCGACGCCGTGTCCAGCAGCGTGAGCCGTTCGAGCATGGCATGGGCCGAGCTTTTCGCTGCCGTCGTCCAGATCTCCGGCGTCGCGACCGCGACGATGCGCTCCGGCATCAGTTCGAACACCGGCATGTCATCAAACCAGGGCGGCGCGGCGAAGCGCAACGTGGCATCGACATCCTCGCGACGCGGGTCGAGTTCGTTTTCGCTGGAAACCACCCGCAGGCGCAGCTCGGGCAGCTCGGCGTTGAGCCGGTCGAGCCGTGGAATCAGCCAGCGCGCCAGCAGGCTGCCGGGGCAGGCCAGCGTGAACGGCGCCTCGTCGAGATGGCGCGTCAGCGCCGCGCAGCCTTCGCTCAAGCGTGAGAAAGCCTCACCGACGGCGGGATATAGCATACGACCGTGATTCGTCGGCACGAGCCCGCGTCCGGCCTTCTCGAACAGTTCGACGCCAAAATGGTGCCCCAACGTCCGTAGCTGCCGACTGACCGCACCATGGGTGACGTGGAGCTCCTCGGCGGCCGCGCTGACGCTGCCCAGGCGGGCCGTGGCTTCGAACGCGCGCAACGCGTTGAGAGACGGTAGCGTGGCCATTTCATCTCCGAAAACTGGTGAGTTTTACTCACAGGATGAAGAGAGTTTATCGATTTTCCCCCACTCGTCACCAGCCTAATCTGTGGTCCTCGAATCGATCGACCGGATCTGACTGATGAACTCGACACTGAAGACGCTTCCCGACCACAACGGCTTTTTTGTACCCGCCGTCCCTGGCGGTCACCCTTCGGGCCGTCGCTGCCGCGACGTCAAAAATTTCTCCCGGAAATTTCTTGGTGGCAGCCCGGGGGATGGCCACGGCACTCAATTGAACCGGGGCTACGGCGGACGCTATGTCGCCGAGACGCTGATGCCGCTGATCGGCGAGATCGAAGCCGCCTACGACGACGCCCGCGCCGACCCCGCCTTCCAGGCCCGGCTGCACGAACTCCAGCGCGATTACGTCGGCCGCGCCACGCCGCTCTACTTCGCCGAACGCCTGACCGAACACTTCGGCGGCGCGCAGATCTATCTCAAGCGCGAGGATCTCAATCACACCGGCGCGCACAAGATCAACAACGCCCTGGGCCAGGCACTGCTGGCGCAACGCATGGGGCGCCAGCGGCTGATTGCCGAAACCGGCGCCGGCATGCACGGCGTCGCGGTGGCCACGGTGGCCGCGCGGCTCGGCCTCGGCTGCGTGGTCTACATGGGCGCGACCGACATCGAACGTCAGCAACCCAATGTCCAGCGCATGCGCCTGCTCGGCGCCGAGATCGTGCCCGTCCACAGCGGCACGGCGACACTCAAGGACGCCATGAACGAGGCGCTGCGGGACTGGGTCGCCAATGTCGACGACACCTTCTACATCATCGGCACCGTGGCGGGGCCGGCCCCCTACCCGCGCATGGTGCGGGATTTCCAGGCGGTGATCGGCGTCGAGACACGCGAGCAACTGTTGGCGACACAGGGCCGTCTGCCGGACACGCTGGTCGCCTGCGTCGGCGGCGGTTCCAACGCCATGGGACTGTTCCACGCCTTTCTCGACGATGCGGCGGTGACCCTGGTCGGGGTCGAGGCGGCCGGGGAAGGGCTGGAGAGCGGTCGTCACGCCGCCAGTCTCAATGGCGGCGAGCCCGGCATCCTGCACGGCAATCGCACCTATCTACTTCAGGACGGCGATGGCCAGATTCGCGACGCGCACTCGATCTCCGCCGGGCTCGACTATCCCGGCGTCGGCCCTGAGCATGCCTACCTTCACGACAGCGGCCGGGCAAGCTACGTCGCGGTCACCGATGACGAGGCGCTCGAAGCCGTCGGACTCTGCTGCCGGCTGGAGGGTATCCTGCCGGCGCTGGAATCGGCGCATGCGCTCTATCATGCGGGACAATTGGCGGCGGCGCAGGGGCCGGACCAGGTCATCGTGGTCTGCCTGAGCGGTCGCGGCGACAAGGACATGGACACCATCACCCGCCATCTGATGCCCGAGGAGGCCCAAGCATGAGCGCGCCATCGTTGACGACCGAGATGTCGAAGACCGACACCCCGAACCCTGTTTCCCCGAACGCCGATTCGCGCCTGGCACGTCGCTTCGCGGCGCTGAAAGCCGCCGATCGCGCCGCACTGGTGACCTACGTGATGGCCGGCGACCCCGATCCCTCAGCCAGCCGCGACCTGCTCGCCCGGTTGCCGGCAGCGGGGGCCGACATCATCGAACTGGGCATGCTGTTCAGCGACCCGATGGCCGACGGCGTGGCCATTCAGCGCGCCGGCCAGCGCGCCCTGGCGAATGGCCAGACATTGGCGCTCACCCTGGAGATGGTGCGCGATTTTCGGCAACGCGATGACGACACCCCGATCGTGCTGATGGGCTATCTCAATCCGCTCCAGCGCTTCGGCGAGGATCGCTTTCTGCAAGCGGCGGCAGAGGCCGGCGTCGATGGCCTGATCCTGGTCGACCTGCCGCCGGAGCACGGCGCCGCCATGACGGCCCGGGCACGCGACCTGGGCCTGGCGCGGATTCCGCTGGTGGCGCCGACCACACCGCCCGGACGATTGCCGGCACTGCTCGCCCAGGGCGACGGCTTCGTCTATCGCATCGCCTTCAATGGCGTGACCGGCAGCCGCCGACTCGATATTGCGGCAGAGCTGGATAGCGCACTCGACGCCCTCAAGCGGCAGTCTCCGCTACCCGTCGCCGTGGGCTTCGGGGTGCGCGACGGCGGCACGGCCGCCGCTATCGCCAGGATCGCCGACGCCGTGGTCGTCGGTAGCGCCCTGGTGGAACGGCTCGCGGCGGCAGGGGTGGATGCGGCACTGGAACTGACGCGGGAACTGGCCGAGTCGATTCAGGGTGCGCGGAGAGGCGAGTCCTGAGCGCGCCCTATCGTTCGATTTTAAGCACGCATATGCGCATGAAAACGCGCTTTTGTTCGATTATCTAGGCGATAAACTGTCCCCATTGCGCCAAGCTGAAGCTTGGCGCCCAAAACCAGGAGACAGGCCATGTTGACGATTCGACGCGGTAACGAACGCGGTTATGCCGATCACGGCTGGCTCAAGAGCTATCACTCATTTTCGTTCGCCGGCTATCACGACCCGAAGCACGTCCACTTCAGCGTGCTGCGGGTCATCAACGAGGACCGCGTGGCGCCCGGGCAGGGCTTCGGCCAGCACGGCCATCAGGACATGGAGATCTTCTCCTACGTGCTGAGCGGCGAACTGGGGCATCGGGACACCCTGGGCAACGGCTCCTCGATCGGCCCGGGGCGGGTGCAGATCATGACCACCGGCAGCGGCGTCGAGCACAGCGAGTTCAATCACTCCGCCAGCGAGCCGGTCCACTTCCTGCAGATCTGGCTGTTCCCGCGGGCGCGGGGCCTGACCCCGAACTATGCCGAAAAGGATTTCACCGAGGCGGACAAGCGCGGCCGGCTCTGTCTGATCCTGTCGCCCGATGGCCGCGACGGCTCACTGACACTGCAACAGGACGCGTTGATCTACGCTTCGCTGCTGGATGGTGACGAGCGTGCGGAACTGGCGCTGAAAGAGGGGCGCCAGAGCTATGTCCACGTAGTGAAGGGCGGTATAGAGGCCAACGGCCAGCGCCTCGAGGGCGGCGACGCGCTGCTGCTCGTGGATGAGCCGGTGGTCGTGCTGGAAAAGGGAGAGGACGCCGAGGTTCTGGTCTTCGACCTGCCAGCCCTATCGCAGCAGTGACACGGGCGTGAGGCGATACCGGCGACAGGGACGTTGCCGGCTTCGTGGCTCGTGGCTCGTGGCTCGTGGCTCGTGGCTCGTGGCTAGAGATACTTCAGCAGGCTCTGCAATCGCTCCAGATCGCGGGAGTCGCCCACCAGACGTAACCGACCGTCGAACAGCCCCTCGCGAAACGCACGCTGCGAAGGCTTGCTCAAAAAGCGTGTGGCGCTGTCGGCATCACGAAAGCGCAGTTCCAGCATCAGGTCCACCGGCAGGCCGGTGTCGCTGTGGACCGCTTGCGGGGTCATCCGATAATGGCGGGCAATCGACAGGTCTTCCGTGGCAACGCCCCAATCGAATCGCTGGAATTTCTCCAGACTCTCGCGAAACGCCGCCTTGCGCGACCGTGCGCGCTTGAGCATCACGCCCAGCCACCAGAGCATCAACTTGAGCTTCATGCCACCTCGCACGACCGATCATCAGGGTAGGAATGCATCGTGTAGAAGAATGCCGACCCGCCAGCATCGGGACGGATCGGCTATCGTTGCGCTCATTGGCGGATGAGCGACTCGGGAATTCGAGACCCGAACTTGCGACTTACTTGCTGACGGCGTCCTTGAGAGCCTTGCCGGGCTTGAAGGCCACGGTCTTGCTGGCCGGGATGTTCAACGGCTTGCCAGTCTGCGGGTTCTTACCCGTCCGTGCGGCGCGCTCGCGAACCGTAAATGAACCGAAACCGATCAAAGTGACATCGTTGCCTTTGGAAACCGTACCGGTGATTTCGTCGAGAATGACGTTCAACACCTGACTGGCCTTGTCCTTCGAAAGATCCGCACGCTCGGCAATCGCCGCAGCGAGTTCTGGCTTACGCATAGAGCCCTCCTAGTTTGGCTATGGCGTCACCTGACACACCTTGCATCTTAAACGAGTTGTTGTTCTCGATGAGGGGAATCCCCTCCGAACGCATAATAAGCCGCCCGGGGCGCGGTTTGTCCAGCATCAGGTGACGATTCATGGCTTATACAACCGTAGCCACCGGGGCTAGCCTAGCAACGGGGGGGCAGCTCGCGCCAGTTCGACTTTACGACGAACACAGCGCCCGGTCAGCGCGAAGCCCAGCAACCGTCCTGACTCGTCCTCGGCCAAGGCGCTGAAATCGCTGGCCTCTCCTTCGATCCGCCAACGGTGGGGGGGTTCGCGCGGCGGTAGTGCGACAACCGGCAGCAACGGCGTCTTGACCACCACCGGCCAGGCGCCGTAACTCACCTCGGTGGGTATGCCGGCGAGCGTTGCCGCCAGCGCTTTGACAGCGGCCTGCAGCGGCTGGACGTACATGGCACTCAAGCCGCCGACCGGGGCGTCGAGCCCATCGACACAGGCCACGTCACCCAGCGCGAAGACGTTCGGCGCGCTGGTCGCGAGCCGCCGGTCGGTCAGGATACCGGCCGGCGAGACCGCCAGCCCCGCCACTTCGGCGAGTGCCGTGCGTGGGCGCAGCCCCGTCGCGACCAGCACCAGGTCCGCTGCCAGCGCTTCACCGTCGTCCAGGACCAGCGTCACGCCTTCGCCATCGTCGTGAAGCGCCGAGACCTGACGTTCGAAATAGCCGCGGATGCCGGCTTCGGCGAAGGCCTCGCCCAGCGCCCGCCCCAACGGTGGCGGCAGCAGGCGGGGCAGCGGCGTCGCCTCGGGCGCGATCAGGGCGACCCGGTGGCCCCCCGCATGCAGGTCATTGGCGAACTCGCAACCCACCAGGCCGGCGCCGATGATAGCGATGCGGGCCTGGCGGCCGGGGTGACGATCCAGCACGCCGCGCAAGCGACGGTAGCCATCGAGATCGTTGATCTGAAATACCCGGTGGCGCAGCGAGGACGCCACCTCGAACGGCTGCCATGGCGCGGCACCCGTCGCCAGCACCAGTTGGCCGTAGGGCAGGAGCTCGGCACCGATCCTCAGCCGACGACGGGCGGTGTCGATGGCATCCACGGTGGTATGGGTGCGAACCCGCGCCCGCAGCGTCGCGGCCAGGCCCACCGCATCGCGCATGACCAGCGATTGCGCCGTCTGGCGCTTGGCGAAGGCACTGGAGAGCAGCGGCTTGGTATACTCGTCGCCGCTGTCGGCACTGATCAGGGTGATCGGTCGCTCGCCATCGCGGCCCCGAATGGCTCGGGCCAGGCCCACGCCGGCCATTCCGGTGCCGACGATCGTCAGGGGCGCGGTGGAGTGATCGGATTGGCTCATTGAGGGCTCGTTCGGTCGGTCGTCTCGAGGCCTCATGTTACACTACGCCGCCTTCGACCCGCGCCGTCCCGGTGGTTCATGGCTTTTTCCACGGCGCTTCCCCGGTGCGTCTTGATGGAGTCGTTTCGCGTGCCCTCAGCCTGTCACTGCCATGCCCTTCCGCCCGCCGCACGATCCTGGCGATGGATTCGCTGGGCCCCCGCAGCCACGCGGCGCCCCCGCATGACCGCCGCCTGGTGGCAGTGGGTGGCTTCCACCGACTCGCTCACCGCGCGGCTGATCGCGGCCTCAGAGCGCCCCTTTCGGGTCAGGCTGGTACACCAGGGCATCGAACGACCGCGCCGCGACGAAGCCCAGGCCCTGGGCCTGCCTCCCACCGCCGTGGCCTGGATACGCGAGGTCACGCTGATGAGCGGCGAGCGGCCGTGGGTGGCGGCGCGTTCGATCGCCCCGCTGGATCGTATCGGCTGTCGTCGTCTGCGCACGCTGGGAGAGCGTTCGCTGGGCAGCTGGCTCTTCGCCCAGCCCGATCTCGAGCGCGATCCGATCGAGATCGCGCCGCTCTCGCCCGGTGGCGAGGGCGTCTGGCTGCGTCGTTCGCGCTTTCGCCACGGAGGATTCCAGCTGCTGGTGCAGGAGTGCTTCCTGCATGAAATGGCGGAGGATCTGGGCCTTGCGTCCCCCTGAACGACGATCCAAGACCTGAACCACGGTTCCCACCTCGAAGCGAGGCCGCAGTTGCAGTAAAGTCGTTGCCGATTCAGAGGCCTTGCCGTTTCGGAGATTCGTATGCCCAGCGCCGGTTCCCCTTCCACTCCCAGCGGCAATCCAGCCCCCCGCGGCCTCGCCCGCCTGCCCGATTTTCTGCGCCTGACGCGCCTCGACAAGCCGATCGGCACCTGGCTTTTGATGTGGCCGACGCTGTGGGCGCTG
>NZ_CALFQK010000191.1:0-49677 GCF_937921195.1 uncultured Salinicola sp. | reverse complement strand
GCCGCCGGCAGACAACCCGCCCGATTCAGCATAGCATCGGCACCGTGGGCCACTAAGCGCGTCCCGGGGCGGGCGATTTCATTCCGATAGAAGTGTGCAAGGAGCTCAGGTGGATAATCACGATCTTCCCGAAACCACGGCTCGGGAGCGTAACGAGCAGCGGATTTTCGAGGCGGCGGAGAGCGTCTTCGCCCGACACGGCTATCGGGGTGCCAGCATTCAGGCGATCGCCGCGGCGGCCGGAATCCCCAAGTCCAACGTCCTCTACTACGTCGGTAGCAAGCGGCGCCTCTATGTCACCCTGCTCGAGCGCACGATGTGGCGCTGGAACGAGATGCTGAGCGATATCAGCGTCGACGACGATCCGGCGGAGGTGCTGGAAGCGTTCATCCGCAGCAAGATGCAGCTGAGCCAGACCCATCCCAGAAGCTCGCGGCTCTTCGCCAACGAGATACTGCAGGGCGCCCCGTTTCTGAAGGAGTCGCTGTTCGGCGAGATGCGGGAGTGGGTGGAAGCCCGCGCCGAGGTCTTCCGCCAATGGGCGGAGCGCGGGTTGATGGATCCGGTGGATCCCGTCTGGCTGATCTTCCTGATCTGGTCGGCTACCCAGCACTACGCTGACTTCGAGACTCAGATCGTGGGTATCACCCATCGCGACAAGCTCGACGAACGAGACTTTCAGTCGGCCGGCGATTTCCTGTGCCAGGTGATCATCAAGGGGTGTGGGGTCCGAAGGCGCGATGGCGCGGTCCGGGAGCCGTGACGGATCGGAGTGGAGCACGACAGTCGTCGAGGGGGAGAAGGTCGGGGGGAGGTCGGCTGGCCGTGGCGGCGATCGACCCGGTAACGGAAGCGAGTCCTTTCGCGCTCAACTTCCTGTCGAGTCTCAACCTTGAGGGCCGGCAACGTCCTGTTGCTCTGCTGTCGATCCCTGGATGCTGTCCCTAGCGCGATCCGTGCGTCGTCGCATCGTCCTTGAAGGGGCTTCCTTGCGGCAGCGGCATCCTGCCACCGGCAGTGTATACGAGATTTCCTCCCCAAAGCGAAGGGAAAATCGCTAAAAAGCGTTAAGTTACAAAGTGATACGCTTGGCGGGGGCGCTATGGGGTCGCATGCTCAAGTCATTGTTTCACGGCTAGAATCGGGAATCGAAGGCGACACTCCGGATCAGCGCGACTATGGGCCTGCCAACCGCCAGTTGCATTTCGTCACAGGCCTGGCGGGTAAGCCGGGCCCGCAGCCGCTGCCGGCCGACCATCAGACGCACTTCATTGGCGCTGGGTTCCTGGGTCGAGGGCTCGATGGCGTCGATCACCGCCGCCAGCCCATTGCGATAACTGGTGCCTTCGGGCATGGCGTGGGCGAGGGCGACATCGCGCACCCCCACGCGCAGACGTATCGGCGTGCCTGGGTGCTGGTCGAGCGCCGGGATGCGAAGCGTCTGTCCATCGTCGAGGACGACCTGGGTCAGGGCGTAGGCGTGGTCGTGATCGACCACCTGGGCGCGCAGTCGCGTGGCGGCATCGAATCCGCCCAGTCGCTCGGTGAGGTCGAGTCGCATCATCAGCTCGTCCAACTGACCGTGCGCCGTCAGCCGCCCCTGCTCGATCAGGGCGAGATGATCGGCGATGGCGGCGATCTCAGCCGTGTCGTGGCTGACGTACAGCACCGGCAGATCGATCTCCCGGGTCAGGCGGACGAGATAGCTCAGCAGCTCCCGCTTGCGTTCGCCATCCAGCCCGGTCAGCGGTTCGTCCAGCAGCAGCAGGCGAGGCTGGGTCAGCAGCGCGCGGCCAATGGCGACTCGGCGCGCCTCTCCCCCCGAGAGGGCGCCGGGCAGGCGCTCGAGGAGATGGCCGATCCCCAGCAGGGTCACCAGGTCGTCGAATCGGGCGCGGCCGCTCCTCGGCATGCCATAGGTGAGGTTGCCGCGAACCCGGTAGTGGGGGAATAGCCGCGCTTCCTGAAAGACGATGCCCAGCTGGCGTCGATGAATCGGTACGTGAATCTTCTGCTGGGTATCGCTCAGCATACGCTCGCCTAGCCGGACGTATCCGCCATCCGGGCGGTCGAGACCGGCAATCAATCGCAACAGACTGGTCTTGCCGCTGCCGGACTCGCCAAACAGCGCGGTCACGCCGCTGGCCGGCACCGTCAGCGCGATATCCAGATCGAAGGTGCCCAGGCGCTTGCGCAGCCGGCACTCCAGTGCGGTGCCGGCCGGGGCGTGGATCTCGCCCGGGGTCGAGTGGTGAGCGTTCCCGCTCATCGGTCACGCTCCTGGAGGCGCTGTCTGGCGCGGCGGGCCAGCCATTCCGACGCCATCAGCGAGAGCATGGCGATGACGATCGACAGCACGCAGAGCCTGGCGGCGGCGGCTTCCCTTCCTGGCGTCTGGATCAGGGTGTAGAGCGCCAGCGGCAGGGTGCGGGTCTCGCCGGGAATGTTGGAAGCAAAAGTGATGGTGGCGCCGAATTCGGACAGCGCGCGGGCGAACGCCAGGACCGTGCCGGTCAGCAGTCCCGGTACCGCCAGGGGCAGGGTAATCGTGAACAGTACCCGCCAGCGGTTGGCGCCGAGGGTGCCCGCGGCCGCCTCCAGCTTGGGATCGACGGCTTCCAGCGAGAGCCTGACGGCACGAACCAGCAGCGGGAATGCCATCACGCCGCCGGCGACGGCGGCGCCCTGCCAGGTGAACGGCAGCGACAAGCCGAAGCCCTGGTAGAGCCACTGGCCCAGCCAGCCATGGCGTCCCAGCGATAGCAGCAGCAGGTAGCCCACCACCACGGGAGGGAGCACGAGCGGCAGATGGAGCAGGCCGTCGAGCAGGGCCTTGCCGCGAAAGTCTTGACGAGCCAGCAGCCAGGCAACGGCGACGCCGGGCACCAGAATCCATCCCACGGCACTGCCGGCGATCTTCAGGCTGAGGATGATGGCCTGCCACTCGGCGTCGGAGAGCGCTATCGCCTCGAAAAGCATCCGGGGCTCAGTCGGATTCGACCGGCGTGAAGCCGTAACGGCTGAATATCGCCAATGCGTCGTCACCCGCCAGCCATCGTCGGAACGCCTCGGTGTCATCGCTCGGTGTCGGATCGACCACGGCGAGAGGGTAGGTGATGGGCTGGTGGCTGTCGTCGGGGAACACGCCGACCTGCTTGACCCGGTCACTCGCCTCGGCGTCGGTCTGGTAGACGATGCCGAGCGGGGTCTCGTTGCGCTCCACCAGCGCCATCGCGGCCCGGACGTTGTCGCCGCTGGCCAGGCGCGATTGCAGCGCGTTCCACTCGCCGATGGACTGCAGCGCCTGCTTGGCATAGATACCGGCCGGCACATGGCTGGTCTCGCCAACCGACAGGCGCTGACCGTCGCCCAGCCGGGAGGCTATCGTGGTCCCGTCGCCCGGAGTGAAACCGGCGATGTCGCTGGCCGTCGGCGCGATCAATACCAGCCGGTTCCTGAGCAGGTCGACGCGCTCCCCGACCGGCAGGTCCTGCGCTGCCAGCCAGTCCATCCACTGCTCGTTGGCGGAGAGATAGATGTCGGCGGGAGCGCCGCTGGCGATCTGGCGCGCCAGTGTCGATGAGGAGGCGTAGACCGGGACGATATCGACATCGTGGTCGGATTCGTAGGCCTGGATCGCCGCGTTCATGGCATCGGTCATCGAGGCGGCGGCGTAGATCCGGACCGGATCGGCTCTGTCGCCGGCATCGGCGACCGCCGGGATACAGAGCGCCAGTGCCAGCAGAGCGGGCGGGACTTGACGGGCCGAGAGATTCACGGGCTTCTCGCTATGTCTGAATGGAAATAACGGGAAGCCACTATAGCCGCCGGCAATGCGGTGGTCGAGAGGGAATCGCGCGAAGCGATGGGCTCAGTCGGAATCGGCATCGGCCGCCGGTGCGTCGGCCTGGCTGTCCTCGGCATCGATGGCGCGGGGCGGCGCGAGACGATTCATCAGCGCCTGTCCATGGGGATTGTCGTCGAGATCGGCCATCAGCCGGCGATAGTCGTCGACCAGGGCGCGGCCCTGTGCCGTCAGGGTCGCCCCGCCACGCCGGGTGCCGCCGATGACGGTATCGACCACCGGCGCGGCGAGGTGCCGGTTCATGGTGTCGAGAAGTTGCCACGCCTTCTTGTAGCTCAGGCCCATCTCACGGCACGCCGCGGCGATCGAGCCGTGCCGCTCGATCGCCTCCAGCAGCTCGATCTTGCCCGGGCCGACGACGATCTCCCGGTCGGCGACCAGGCGAAGCTGAAAGCGTGGCGAGGGGTGGTGGGTGCGGGTCATGGCAGCATCGTGGCGGTGGCGAGCGCCTGTTGTATCACAGCCGCTCGCCACCGGCCCAGGATCAGGCCGTCTGCGCCACCTGCTGGCGGACACCGGCACGCCAGTGCAGATAGTCCACGGCGACGAACAGCAACAGGCTGACGCCCATTACCGGCAGGGCATAGCCGAAGGCGGCCGCAACGAGCAGGACGACCAGCCGCGACCGCCGATCCATCAGCCGGAAGATGGCGGTCAACGTCTGCGGCTCGCGGGAAGCGGCGGTGCGTCGACGCCACCACATCGCGTAGCCCCAGCAGATCAGGGTGACGAGGCAGGAGGCGAACGCGACCAGTGCCAACTGGTTGGGCAGTCCGAACAGCACTCCCATGTGCAGGTCGATCCCCCAGCGGGTCAGTTTGGCGGCCAGCGGGGAGGTGGCGAAATCGGCACGATCGGTGACGGTAAAGGTCTGCGGGTCCAGGGCGATCTGGTCGACCTGCGTCGGCCACCCGCGCCCGATTTCACGAATTTTCCAGGCGGTCATCGGTGAGTTCGGCGGCACGATCTCCAGGCTGTCGGCATCGATGCCGGCGGCTCTCGCGGCGGCGAGCGCCAGGTCGAAATCAGCGGGCGACGATGCCGGCCGCGACGCGGCCATGCCGGTATGGCTGGCGGCGGCGTGATGCGCCGCATGGGGATCGCCGGGGGCCGCGCCGGCCGATCCCTCTGCCGTTGGTGCCGGCGCCGCGAGATCGGTGGACACGCTGGGCGTGCCCCAGCCCCAGGCGTGTCGCAGCTGGGCGATGTTGCCGCCGGCCCACTGCGACCAGGTCAGGCCCGTCGCCGAGAAGAACAGCAGCCCGATCAGCGCCACTGCCCCGAGGGTGGCGTGGCGCTGGCGCAAGCGCTGCGGTCCCGCTGCCTGGCGGCGAGTTCGACGGCGGCGCCACCACAGGAAGCCGCCGCCCAGCGCGGCGATCCAGAGCCAGGAGGCGGCCAGCTCGCTGTAGAGACGACCCGTATCGCCCAGCAGCAGGCTGCGGTGGAACTGATCGATGGCGGTACGCAGGGGGAGCACGCCGCTGGTGCCGTAGACCGTCATGTCGCCCCGAACCGCCAGCGTGACCGGATCGATGAACAGGGCACGATGCTCCGAGGGCCCCAACCCTTCACCCGCGAACATGACCCGCGTGGTCGCTCCCGGCGCCGGTGCGGGACGAACGGCGGCGGGACTTGTGCTGATCCCCGCGGCGACCTGGGCGGCGGCGATCTGGCGTGCCAGCGGCTGCGCCTCACCCTCGCTCTGGGTGGTCAAGGCATCATGGTAGAGCCAGTTCTCGAGCTGGGGCGTCAGCGCATAGGCTATCCCCGATAGCGCGGCAACGAGCAGAAACGGCCCGACGAACAGGCCGACGTAGAAGTGAAGGCGAGTGATCAGTGCGACCCACAAGGGGGGCTGGCGGCGATCGGTCGCCGCTGAAACGGTGTCCATGGGTGAACTCCAGGCCTGAACCGGATGGCAGCGCCCGACGACGGTCGTCGGACGGGCATGACATGGGGCTCCGGATACGCATCGGGTCACGATGGGCATGCGGAGCGAGAGAACGGCTTCAGGCCAGGGGCGGTGCGCGGGAGGCGTAGCGGGGATAGACCGGCGTCGGCGACGGCGGGGCGACGACCTCCGGCGGATGTACCACCGCCGGTGGCGGCGAGACCGGGGGTACGGCTCGCGGCGGCTCGATGCCGGGGGCGTGGAGAAACAGCTCGCAGTAACCGCAGGCGGCCAGGTGCCAGTGGTCGTCTGCCGTCATGGTTCGGGCGGACGATGGCATTCGGTGGTCGACGCCGGTGGCCGCGTGATGGGACGGAGCCATCATCATGCCGCCGTGGGCCGGCATCTCCATCAAGCGCTGCATCTGGCTGATCAACGGGCCCGTGAACGCCATCAGCATGGCGAACAGCGCGAGCGCGGTCAGCGGGCGGTAGCAGCGATGCCAGAAATGCGTCATATCTCGTCCAGGACGCCGTCGTCAGAGGGGGACTCTACGCGCTGGCGCTTGCGCCGCCAATCACCACCGGCCGGGTGTGTAATTATGCCGCACCGGAATCCACCCCTACAGCGCCAGCCGTTCACCTGACACTGTCTGTTCGTGGCGTAGTAGCCAGTGCTTTCTGCCGATACCGCCGGCATAGCCCGTCAACCTGCCGTTGCTGCCGATGACCCGGTGGCAGGGAGTGACGAGAGAGATTGGGTTGCGCCCGTTGGCGGCGCCGACCGCCCTGACCGCCGACGGGGCGCCGATGGCGACGGCAATCTCGCGATAACTGCGGGTCTGGCCATAGGGGATCGCTCGGAGTGCCTGCCACACCTTCGCCTGGAAGTCGGTGCCCCGGGGGGCCAGCGGCAGGTCGAACGTCGTCAGTTCGCCCAGGAAGTAGGCTTCCAGTTGCCGTGCGCAGCGTGCGGTGACGGCGTTGGGGTTGTCGACATGGCCCGGCGTCGTCGAGAAAGCGATCCAGGTTAGGCCCAGCGCGGTGGCGCGAATCTCGATGGGACCCAGGGGGATCGACGCCGGTGGCTGATAGCGCTGGACGAATTCGTCGTGACGCGCCGGCAGGCGGGCGTCGCACTGGGGGAAGTCTGTATTCATAGGATCTGGTTCCAGAGCTGCATCGTGAGATAGCTGCGCCATGGGGACGCGGTGGCGACATCCACCGGCGTCTCCAGGCGGGCGAGTGCGCGGCGCAGGCCGACATCGCCGTCCAGCCAGATGTCGGGGTCGCCGTTTCCGCGCATGGCGACGACCTTGGCCGTCCACGGCCCGATTCCCTTGAGCGAGAGCCACTGCCGCGGCTCCTCGCCGAGCTCTCCCCGATCCCAGGCGGTCGCCAGCCGCCGGACGGTTTCCCGGCGACTGGCGGGCAGTTTCAGGAAAGCGAGATCGCTGGCGGCGATGGCCCCGGCGGTGGGGAAGCGCCGACGTCCGCCGGCATCGGTTTCCCCGAGATGGTCGACCAGGCTCTGAATCAGGCGGTTGGCGGCGGCAATCGAGACCTGCTGGCCCAGTACGGCACGGATGCCGGCTTCGAAGACGCCCCAGGATCCCGGCAGGCGCAGCCCTTCGGCCAGCGGCAACTCCGGTAGATGCCGCTGCAGATGGGCTTCGATGGTGGCGGTGTCGGCGTCCAGGTCCAGCATTCGCCGAATCTGGCGCACGATGGCACTGAGGTCGCCGAGCTCGCTCAGGACCAGCGTGACCACGAACTGATGACGCTCGGGATCGTGCACGGCCTCGAAGTATCCGGTGGTCTCCCCCTGTCTCAGGGTCCGTCCCAGCGAATGGTCGTCGACCCACTCCAGGCCTTCGATGAGGTGGAGCGCGTAGAAATGGCGCAGCCGTTCCCACTGGTAGGGCGGGCGATAGGCGAGCTTGATGGTCAGGGCTGCGTTGCGTCGTTTTTGTCGCCGGATATCGCTGGGGGTCAGCGCCATCTGCCGCTTGAAGGCGTCGTTGAAGCGCCGGAGGCTGGAAAAACCGCTGGCGTGGGCGACGTCGGTCACCGGCAATGCGGTCTCGTGCAGCAGCTTCTTGGCGAACAGGCACTGGCGGTAGAGGGCGTACGCCTTGGGCGATACCCCGAACCGACGCTGAAACAGCTGGCGCAGGTAGCGCTCGCCGATACCCAGTCTGTCGCAAAGCGCCGTCACGTTGCCCTGCTGCAGTGCGCCGGCATCGATCAGGCGGATGGCCCGTGACAGCGTGGTCTGGGATCCCTGCCAGGCGGGAGAGTCCGGTGCACTGTCCGGACGGCAGCGCAGGCAGGGACGAAAACCGGCGCGGGAGGCGGCGACCGCCGATTCGAAGTAACGAACGTGCCGCTCCTGCGGCAGCGTCGCCGGGCAGATCGGGCGGCAGAATATCCCGGTGGTCTCGACGGCAATGAAGAAGCGGCCATCGAAGCGGGCATCCCGGGCCAGTCGGGCACTGCGGCATTGCTGGGGGTCGAGCATGGGGGCGCGTCCTGATCATCGTCTCGAGCTCATTGTAGCGGGGCGAGGCGGCGGGGCTGGCCGGATCCGGCACTCAATGATCGCCCCGGCGAGGATATGGCGTCGAGGGAAGAACGGCGCCGGCGAGGCGCCGTCTTGGGGGCGGGACGGCAGGTCGCGAGAGTCGCTACTTCCAGAGCTTGTCGTAGTCGTCCCAGTAGTGGCCCATGTCGCGATCCTGGGTCAGGCCATAGAGCGTGTAACGCCGGGCGAGGCGCGCGCCGCCATCGCGGGTCAGGGGTTGCCAGGCGAGGGTCGTGCTGCCGCGGCTCGATTCCGAGAAGAAGACGTCGAGGGGGATCGAGACATAGAGCCCCTTGTCGAAACTGCCCTCGCCGTAGTCGTCGCCGGCGTCCGTCAGCGTCGCCCAGGCGCCGATCCGCACCCCGGAGTCGAACTCTCGGGAGAGATCGAACGTCGCGCCCAGGTCCTTGGCCAGATAGCGACCCACGCTGACCTGAGCGAGAACGTCCTCGATGCCGGTTTCGATATAGGCGGTCGCGTGGCCGGTCCAGGTGTCGTAGTCGCGCATGTCGAAGCGCTGGTCGAAATCCCGCTGCTTGACCCAGTTGAGATCGACGCCGAAGGCCACCGGGCTGTTGAACGGGCGATAGAGCACTTCGCCCCCGGCGCCGGCATACATCATCTCGAGCAGACCGCCGTAAGCCATGCCGTACCAGTCCTGGCCGAATCGCAGGGTACGGGTGTACTGCAGGTTGTAGATCCCGAGGCTGGTTTCATCCAGATAGCTGTTGATGTTGGTGCGAACGCGAGGCAGCTTCGAATTGGCGACGTAGTCGAAGTCATCGAAATTGTCCGCCAGGTTCAGGGCGGCGCGGCCGCTGAACCAGCCGTTGGGGTCGGTCCGGTATTCGGCGTCGAGCTTGGCGTAGATCTGGTAGAGGTAGCCGTCGGGCCCTCCCAGGTTCTGATTCAGGCCCGGCGACAGGCTCCAGGTGAACTGGTCGAGATCGTTCTGGTAGAGCAACTCCCCGTCGGGGGGCGTATCGCCGGGTTGCGTCAATGCCGAGGCGTACAGCCCGTAGTGGTACTGCTGGTCGTAGGCCGTGGAATCGGCCGCCTCGAGATAGGCCTGGCGATCATGGACGTCGTCGCGCAAGCCCATGCCGACACTCTGCCAGCGGTAGCGGTAGGTGCCGATATCTTCCGCGGTATGGTTGTTGAGAATGCGATTGGCGCGACCTTCGCTTTCCAGCATCGAGCGATATCTGGTCGCTTCGGCCTCGACGATCAGCTCGTCGTCGTCGCGGGTGATACGCCGCACCCGCATCCCGGCGTTGTTCTGCAGTTCCGAGCTGACGGCGTTCCAGTCCTGCGCGGTCCGCTCCGGTGCCGCCTGGATCGGCACCGGTCTCGGATCATCGGTCTTGGGTTGGGAAATGCCGGCGAGATTGCCGCGGAAGGTGATGCCGAACATGGCGGTGTCGCCGCGCTCCCACCCGGCGCTCAACGAGATGTTGTCGTTGAGGCTCAGGCGGGCACCGAGATTGACCGGAGAGTGCTGAGTCAGCGTGGTCTCGAACGGTTCGCTGCGGTAGTCGTTGCCATCGTACTCGAGCTGGAGCGACAGCGGCTCCCAGCCGGTCTGGTATTCGATGCCGCCGAACAGGCCAACGTCGCCGCTGAAGATGTCGCCGAACTCGAAGTCGCCGGCTTCCTCGGGATTCTCCGTGGAGCGCTCGTCGAATCGATCCGATACCGCCCCCAGCGGGTTGCCGATGCCGCCGCCGTTGGCCAGATAACCCCAGCCCAGGCCGAGGGTGAAATCGAAGTCGTACCAGCGCTTGCTGGCGACCAGATATTCACTGCCGAAGAGGCCGGTACCGCCGAAGTCGCGAAAGCCCAGCGCCACGGCTGGCGTGTTGCGGTTCTCTTCCAGCAGCCGGAATTTGAAGTCGATGCCTTTATCCAGATAGGAACGCCCGGGATCGGTGGACGCGGGATAGTCCTGATTGGTGATCGCCGTGTAGCGAAAGCCGGCCTCCAGCCAGTCCATGGGCTGAAAGCTTATGTTGTAGCGGAGGTAGGGCGACACATGGCTGTGATTGAGGGAGATGTCTCCCAATGGCGCCATGCGTGCCGTCGGTGTCTGCATCAGCCCAACCCCGCCGAAGTCGGTGCGGGCCTGGCCCAGGTCTGCCTGCGTGATGGGCGCGTATGCCATCAGGATCGGGAGAGAGGCTCCCATGACCGGGGTGAAAAGGCGCAGCGGGGTCCAGCGGCGATCTGCGAATGTCGTCATGAGCATGGCTTAGTGGTAAAGATTGGCTGGGTCGACCGTGATGCACTCATCGCCGGGCAAGCGCGTGGCCAGAAACTGGGGGAGGGCCATGTCGACCCACTGGGCGCCAACCGAGTTCAGAGGGAGGGCGACGACCACACGAGTGCCGGGGACCAGCGGTGCCCGCTGGTGATTCCAGGCGGCGATGCCCAGGCTCTTGATATCGCCCTGGGGGCTCACCAGTTGCAACGTATCGGCGCTGGCATAGGCCTCCCCGTCGAGTCGGTCGAGCAGTGTATCGGTGGTCATGCCCGGCTCCCACGCCAGCCTGGCAACGCCCAGGGGCGTCCACGCTTCGATCCAGTCGGGCGTTTGGCACCAGCCTAGGGTGTCGACGTCCTCGAGTCGCGGCACCTGGCGCAGATGCGCCATCAGCCAGGTCGGATCGACGCGCCCCGGTATCCGCCCCTGGTCCAGTTTGCCGAGCGCCTCGCGCCAGGCGTCGAGGCCGTCACCGACCTGGGGCGCATCCAGTAGCCGTGCCTGCATGGCAAGTCCCGCCAGCTCGGCGTCGAGGCGTCGTTGGCGCTGCCGATCCTCGGCCGTCGCGTCATCTCGAGCCACGAAGGCGCGCGACCAGTTGACCGGGGTTTCCCGCCCTACCGTCAACCAGGCATCGAGCAGCGAAGGGGAAGGCGCTGGTGGACGACGCCCCTCGATGTCGATGGTAAAGGTGGAGGCCGGCTGGGTGTCGTCCTGCGCCTCGGCGGTGCCGACCAGACCGAGACCGCACAGTGCAACGGCGAGAAAACGGCGGGCGGCACGCCATGACCGGCGCCGGTGAAATGGAAAACGGGGGGTCACCATGTGTCGGTCTCGTCCTTGATGGGCTTCACGAAAATCCCTGTCTCGCTTTCGCCGAATCGCGACGGTGTCAGTGTCACCAAGGGCGGGCGACCTGCCAGTCGAATATCGGCCCGCCGGGCCATGGCTGGGTTTCGACCGCCCACAGGCGGCCGTCTTCCGGCGCTCGCCAGAGCGTGCCGTGAGTGACGTTGCCATCCTTCCAGTTCAGCGTTTCATGGCACACCTGCAACTCTCGCGACGTCAGCGGTAGTTCGACACGGGAAGGTGCCGCCTCACAGTCGAGGAGGGCGGTCGCCTGGCCATGATGTAGATTGCCGTCTGCCGTCTGCCACTCCCGCTCGAGACGGTAGGCAGTCGAGGAGGGGCTTCTCCAGGGAGGGGTATCGAGAACGTTTCCTTCCCCGTCACGGAGTTGCGTGTCGATCACGTTCTGCTCGAGGCCGGCACTACTGTGCAGGTAGCCATCCTCCAGGGCGACGGTGGCCGAGTCACGGAACTGCCAGTAGGTCATCTCCCCAGCCTGACTCGCCAGAATCACCAGCCCGCCATGCCCCGCGACGTGGAAGTCGAGCGATGCGTAGGAGGTGGCGGCGGCCTGGTCGGAGACATCATCGCCAGCGAGTCCCGGGACGATGCCATCGAGCGGGCGGCTTCCCCCCAGGGAGCAGCCGGAGAGGAGCAGGCTCGTCATGGCGAGACAAAAGAAGACCGCCCGAGGGCGGCCTTCCAGGCGGTAATGACGTGCCGCTGTCATTACCGGGTCCCGGTCGTACCGGTGGTGCCGGTCGTTCCGGTGGTGCCATCACTGCCACCTGCAGCGGCCAGCGCACCGACCGACGATGCCGCAGTGCTGGTGCCGGCAGCAGATGCTGTCGACGCACTAGCGGCAGAGCCGGCTCCGGCGGCGCTGCCCGTTGCCACTTCCTGGGCGACGGCGAGTGAAGAGACAGCCATTAACGCGACTGCCATTATGGCCAGTTTCTTCATAAGTACCTCCTAACGTGTTGGTTAAACCAACGATGTGGTCCGGAGACCACCTGTATTCTTACCAATATCACGGATTTGATCAATTATAACTTTCAAATTTATGGAATTGTAGTGTGTCAAAAACAAGACACCCGTCGGGTTGCACTGAAGAGCATCAAGTATAGTTAGCGACGCTCGTATATGGTGCAAGCGTCGCGAGATAAAGCAATAAAATTATAATGTGTTTTTGTGAAACATTGGTTGTCGTTATCGTGATTGCCAAGTTTAATTTGTCTAAAAATGGCGACAGTCGACCTGTTTGTAAGGTTGGTGAAGTGCGTAAATTGGTCGAATGGCAGAATGAAAGGTCGGGCTCATCGCGCCTCGCTTGGGCCGAAACCCCGGTTGGGTAAGGCAATTTCGTATGTGTGATTCTGTAAGTCATTGAAAAACATAGGCAGGCCTCTTTGGGATGCGGATTTGTTTCAATGAGTTTCTTGCGTCAGTTGATGTGTGTTTCAAGCACTGAAAAGTAACTGGCTGCTTTTGTTGATATCTCCGGCTGTCGCGAATTCGTCACACCTGTTCGTTATCAGTAAGGGCGGGATCCGTGTTGATTCATGGAATTCTTGGTTCTTGCACACTTCGGAACGCCGTTTTGTAACTAAAGGGTTAGGTATTTTGTTTGTTTTGAAAAGCTGGCACGTTATTGGCATTGGTTGATTTGTGAAAGGGCTGAGTCAAGGATTGCTCGACTTCAAGCTCGCGCATTGATGGCCAGTCGCCGTCGATGACGGGCGATTCATGTTTTTGAGTCAATTGACACGATAAATAAGGGCGTCAGGGAATGCCGTTAAAATCCTGGGGCGGTAGCGTGTTTAAATTTTAAGGTTTAAAGCGGAAGTCATTCGCGAGTCATGTTAGTCAGGACTCTATATGGAAGAGAGAAGGGGTGGTCGACAGGGATGATGAAATTTCGCGAGGGTCGCAGGCGTTCCATTACCCGATGGCGCTTGCCCGTCTTGTCGTTGTCACTGGTCGTCGCGGTTTCCGGCTGCGCCTTTGCGCCAGGGGGACACATCGACTACGACACGGACTCCGCGCCGATCGATGATTTGGTCGATGTGGAGCCGATCACGCTGGGGCTGGTTCGGACACAGCAGGCGGTCACGTCGCTGCGGGGTGGCAGCGGTGACGAGGCTGACCTGCAGCGAGCGGCGGCCGCTTCCCACCGTGACCCGGCGCTGGAGGGCCGCTACGAGTATCACATCGGCATTGGCGATGTGCTGTCGATCATCGTCTACGACCATCCGGAGTTGACCATACCAGCCGGCAGTGAGCGGCCCACGGAGGATACGGGCAATACCGTCTATAGCGACGGCACGATCTTCTATCCTTACGTCGGGCGAATCCAGGTGGCCGGTCGCACCGTGGAGGATGTCCGCTCGCAACTGCAGCGTCGCCTGGCAACCTACGTCACCGAGCCGCAGGTCGACGTCAAGGTCGTGGGCTTCAACTCGCAGAAGGTTTACGTCACGGGACAGGTCGAGAACCCCGGGGTGATGCCCATCACCAACGTTCCCATGACGGTGCTCGACGCGGTCAATCTCGGTGGTGGCCTCAACGGCGACGCGAATTGGCACGACGTGGTGCTGTCGAGGGGCAGCAGCGAGACGCATATCGACGTCTATTCGATGCTCCAGAATGGCGACATGCGCCAGAACCAGCTGCTCCGGGACGGCGATGTCCTCCATGTGCCCGATATCGGAAGCCAGAAAGTCTTCGTCATGGGCGAAGTGATGGACCCGGTGACCCTCCCGATGGGGAATTCCCGCCTCTCGCTGACCGACGCCCTTTCCGAGGCTGGCGGCATGGACGAAACCCAGGCCAACGCGAAGGGGATCTTCGTGATTCGCCAGTCCACGCTGGACAGCGGCAAACTGGCCACTGTCTATCAGCTCGACGCACGCAATGCCACGGCACTGGTGCTCGGGGCGCAGTTCATGCTGCAACCCACCGATATCGTCTATGTCACCGCCGCACCGCTGAGTCGCTGGAATCGGGTCATCAATCAACTGACGCCGACGATCAGTTCGGTCTATCAGGTGACACGAGCCACGCGTGACTTCGACGAACTTCGCGACGGCAACTGACATGTTCGATCGGATACTGGTGTTGTGCACGGGCAATATCTGCCGCAGCCCGGTGGCGGAGGCGCTGTTCAGGCAGCGGTTCCCGGGCAGGCAGATCGGTTCCGCGGGACTCGGGGCGCTGGTCGGCGAAGGCGCCGAGCCCACGGCCCGGGAGCTGGCGGAGCGTGAGGGACTGGATCTGTCCGGACATGTCGCCCGACAGGTGGATGTCGGCATGCTGCAGTCCGCCGACCTGGTCCTGGTGATGTCCGATGGTCAGCGTCGTGCCGTGTCGGAGCTTCATCCCGCCGCCAGTGGCAAGACGATGCTGCTCACTCGCTGGATCGGGGAGAGCGAGGTACCCGACCCCTATCGCAAGAGTCGGAGCGCTTTCGAACACGTTCATCGTCTGCTGACACAAGCCGTAGATGCCTGGGTAGGCAAGTTGCCGGATCGCTGAAAGGATGCAAAACCCCACATGACCACAAGCAATACATCGACGACATCGGCAGCGGGTAACCACGAAGAGATAGACATTCGTCGGCTGCTGGGGATTCTGCTGGACCACAAGAAGTGGGTGATGGCGAGCGTTCTGGGCTTCGCGCTGATCGGAATCCTGTACGCCAGCCTGGCGACGCCCATCTACCGGGCGGACGCCCTGGTGCAGATCGAGAGCGACTCGCCAGGCAACAATCCGCTCCAGGAGGTCACGAGCCTGCTGGGCGAAAAGCCGCCGACGCTCTCCGAGATCGAGATCATCCGATCTCGAATGGTGCTGGGCCAGGCCGTCGACCTGCTCAATCTCGACATCAACGTGGCGCCAGTCACCATGCCGATCATCGGGGCCTTCCTCGAACGTCAAGGTATCGGGCGTCCCGGCTTCGCCGACGGGTGGGGCTATGCGTTCAGCGGGGAGAGCATCGCCGTCAGCGAAATGCCGATGTCGGAAGCCTATCTCGGCAAGACGTTCACCCTCCAGGTCCAGGACAGTTACACCTACCGTTTGCGGGATGCGGACGGGGAGTCGCTGGGTACGGGCAAGGTCGGGCAGCTGAGTAGCTTCTCGGGCGGTGACGTCGCCTTGCGGGTGACGTCGATCCAGGCACCAGCCGGCGCCGAATTCACCGTGCAGCACGTGCCGCGACTGGCTGCCATCAACGGTTTGCGGGGGCGCTTCGAGGTCGGGGAGGCCGGCAGCGAGACGGGTATTCTCAGCTGGCGCCTGACCGGCCCCGATCCGGACGCCGCCAAGAAGACGCTCAACACCATTGCCGACATCTATTACTCCCAGAACGTCCAGCGCCAATCGGAAGAGGCGCGCAAGAGCCTCGAGTTTCTGAATACCCAGGTGCCGCAGATCCGTAGTCAGCTGAACCAGTCGGAGGAGAAGCTCAACGAGTATCGGGAGTCCAGGGACAGCGTCGACCTCTCGCTGGAGACGAAATCGGTCCTGGAGCGGATCGTCAACCTGGAGTCCCAGCTGAACGAGCTGGAGATGAGCGAGGCGGAGATCTCCCAGCGGTTCACCAAGAGCCACCCGACCTACCAGGCGCTGCTGGAGAAGAAGGCGCAGCTCCAGCGCGAGCGGGACAATCTCGACAAGCAGGTCAAGGGGCTGCCGGAGACGCAGCAGGAGATACTGCGGCTTCAGCGGGATGTCGAGGTCACCAACGAGATCTACGTCCAACTGCTCAACAAGGTGCAGGAGACCAAGATAGCCGAGGCCAGCACGGTGGGTAACGTGCGGATTCTGGACGGCGCTGAGGTTCTTCCGGCCCCGGTGGCACCGAACAAGCCGCTGCTGGTCGCCGTCGCCATCATCGTCGGGTTGGTCGTCGGGGTCGCCGCCGTCTTCCTGCGGGCGCTGTTCAACCGCGGTATCGAAACCCAGGAGCAGATCGAGGATCTGGGACTGCCGGTCTACGCCACCATTCCGTTGTCGGACGAGCAGGGCAAGCTGAACCGACGCGTGAAGCGCTCCAGCAAGGAGCAAGGCCGCAGCTTCCCCAGCGGCCTGCTGGCCGCCCGCAATCCCGCCGATGTCTCGGTGGAGGCGCTGCGCGGCCTGCGGACCAGTCTTCACTTTGCCATGCTCGAGGCCGGCGACAATCGCCTGATGATCACCGGGCCCAGCCCCGGCGTGGGCAAGAGCTTCGTCAGCGTCAATCTGGCAGCGGTGTGTGCCCAGGCGGGGCAGCGCGTGCTGGTCGTCGACGCGGATATGCGCAAAGGGCAGATCCATAGCGCCTTCGGGGCCGCCTCCGAGAACGGACTGAGCGATGTGCTCTCCGGCAAGCAGGGTCTCGAGCAGGTGATCCGTACGGTCGACAACGTGGACAATCTGCATTACGTCGCTCGTGGCATGGCGCCACCGAATCCCTCCGAGCTACTGATGACGTCGCGCTTCAGCGAATTCCTGGCCCAGGTCAGCGAGCGCTTCGACCTGGTCATCGTCGACTCTCCGCCGATTCTCGCGGTGACCGATGCGGCTATCATCGGCAAGCAGGTGGGCACGACGCTGATACTTGCCCGTTTCCAGACCAACCCGGTCAAGGAGATGGAGTTGGCGATCAGCCGGCTGAAGACGGCGGGCGTCGAGCCCCGAGGCGCCATCTTCAATGCCGTGGAGCGCAAGGCCGCTACCGAGTACGGCTACGGCTACTACCACTACAGCTACAAATGATGGACACCCGACCCTTCGCATTCGAACGGCTTGATCCGATGCCGGGACTATCGTCATGAGCCTTTCTCTGCTGGGCGACAGGCACGCCCGGATCGTTTCGCGGTTGCGTGGCGACCTGTTCGTCAACCTCTGCCGCACCTTTGCCGCCCGGGGGATCGCCGCACTGGGCACGATCCTGCTGGGTGTCGTCCTGGGGCGCCTCTACGGCGCCCAGGGCGTGGGTGTCTTCGCGTTGGCCCAGAGCGTCATCTTCGGTGCGGGCATCATTGCCTGTTACGGCCTCAACGGCTCGCTGATGCGCTACATCAGCCAGGACAACGCCAGTCCCAACATCATGCGCTACCTGCGCTGGGCGATGGTGCGGGCGGGCTGGCTGAGCCTGCTCCTGGGGGGCGGAATCGGCCTGCTGCACCGCCAGATCGCCGAAGCTTTCGGTTCGCCGGAGCTGTCGTCGCTGCTGATCAGCATCGCGGTGGCGACGCCGGCCTTCACGCTGTCGTTCGTGCTGGCGGGGTTCCTGAAAGGCGTGCACATGCCGGCCAGGGCTAGCCTGCAGGAGAACGGCTCGATATCGCTGCTGGCCGCCATCTGCATTCTGGCCATGGTCCTCGTCACCGGTTCCCGCTCGCTGCCACAGGCCGGCTGGGCATTCTGTCTGTCGGCCTGGCTGGTGTGTCTGCAGGGGGCGTTGCAGATGGAGCTCTGGCTGCGTCGGCATCCTGCCGTCCGGCGGGGCGAAGGGATGGGCGTCGAGGCGCCGCCTCGCCGCAGCGAGTTCTTCGCCACCGCGCAGAGTTTCATCGTGCTGAACCTGTCGATGTTTCTCCAGCAGGTGGTGGCGATGCTGATTGCCGGGGCGCTGCTGAGCCACGCCGACCTGGGGTTGTTCAAATCCGCCGAGCGGGTCGGCATGGTCATCAGCTTCATCCTGCTGGTCATCAATGCGGTCTTCCCGCCGCGTTTCGCGCAGCTGTTTCATCGCGGAGAGCACGAAGCGCTGGGGCGCTTGGCCCGTCAGAGCTCGATGGTGGCGGCCGGCATGGCGACGCCGCTGGCGATCGTCTGCTTTCTCTTCCCGGAGTGGGTGCTGGGCTGGTTCGGGGCGGAGTTCCGCGAGGCGGCGAGCCTGCTGCGCATCGTGGTCATCGGCCATCTCGTCAATGTGTCGTTCGGCTCGGTGGGGTTTCTGCTGACGATGACGGGGCGGGAGAAGGTGATGCGCAATATCTCCCTGGTCTGCAGCGCCCTGGGGCTGCTGGCCTTCGTGGTGTTGATCCCGCTGTGGGGAGCGGTCGGTGCCGCGATCTCCCTCGCCATGGTGCTGGGGATGCAGAACCTGGTCGCGGCATGCTTCGTCTGGCGCCGCATGGGCATTCTCATGCTGCCGATCCGGCGCTGAAACGCCGCTGATGCCCGGGAGCGGAGACGATTCGGCTCCGCACCACACCTTGATCGAAACCGCAGGCCACGGATTGCCGTCGGCGGTTAATGGATAGCGAGAGACATGCTGGTAATCAACGCCAAACGGCTGTTCGTGGCGATGGCGATCATCTTTGCCATTGCGCTACCGAAATCGGGGGTCGCCGTGGGCGGCATTCCCCTCAATACCATCTATCTGCTGATCTGCTTCTCGTTCCCGATCCTGTTCATCAAGGCGATCCTGGGAACGGGGCAACTCGGTCGACAGGATCGCTACTCGATCTACATCTGGTTGCTGATGCCGTTCTGGGCGTTGTTCCTGACGGTGACGCTGCTCAATGGCATTGCCAGCGTCGGGATCTACTTCGGCTACATCATGGCGCTGATCGTGGTGCCGATCTTCTTCTACGTGTGGTCGAAACGGCTGTCGGCGGAGAACGTTCGCTATCTCCTGGTCTGCCTGCGCAACTGTATTCGGTTCGCGGTCGCCTTCGGCCTCTTTCTTTTCGTTCTCAAGATCGGAACCGGGCAATATTTCTCCATTCCCGCGCTGACGACGACCTTCGGTGCCGAGCGAACCCTCGAGGCCCGGATGAACGACCGGGGCGGAATCTACAAGCTGTTCTCGACCTACAACAACGGCAACATCTATGCGGTCTGCATGATCATGCTGCTGCCGGTCTTCGCCGTCATCGAGAAGAACCGGCTGTGGCTCCTGGCACTGATGCTGACGATCATGTTGACGCTCTCGCGCACCGCCTGGGCGCTGTTGCTCATCTATTGCGCCTTCGAGTACCTGATCTTCAACAAGGCCATCTCGGTCAAGAAGCTGATCGTGATCTGCCTGGCGGTGTGTCTGGTGGTACCGGGCATCATCGGGCTGCTGGGCATGATGGGCAAGGACGTCACGTTCCTTTTCGACAGCAATCTGGGTGGCCGGGCGGCTTATCTGGAGTACTTCTTCGATGCCGGTCTGATCTCCAGCACACCGATCTACTGGTCCTACGAAATTCCCTACGTCTCCATCGCGGAGTTCGTCGGCCTGATCGGACTGATCCCCTTTCTGATGTTCTTCGCCAACATCGTGATGGCGCGGAGCCTTTTCGACACGACCCGGCCGATCAGTCGCGCCGCTTCGATCGGATGCGTGATGTATGGGGTCGCCACCTTCTCCGATGCCGCGCTGGTCCTGGTCCCGACCTTCATCATCTATTGCCTGCTGGTAATGCTCTCTTTCAGCGAGTGAATTCATGAAAATCATGCATGTCTGCGAGACGGTGACCGGCGGCATCGCCACGTATCTGAACAACGTGGTGGCCGAGCAGGCGCGGCGTCCGGAAGTCGAGGCCGTGTCGGTACTGCTGCCGCTCACCCAGCTCGAGGAGATCAACCTGGGCGACATCGCGGAGTTGAAGGACAAGATCCACATCATCGGGTTTGACGGGGCCGGCCGGATCCAGCGACTGAAACACCTGGCCATGCGTCTGCGCGGCGCGGTGTCCCAGGCGCGCCCCGATGTGGTGCATGTCCACAGCACCTTCGCCGGTTTTCTCTGCCGCACGCTGCCGGTCTCTTTTCAAGGCGCCAAGTTGATCTATCAGCCCCATGGGGTCGCGTTCGACCCGCATCGCATCTCCGGCCTCAAGCGGCATGGCATCCAGTGGGTGGAAAGAGCGCTGTATCGGCGCACCGACGGCATCGTCGCCATCTCGGAGTATGAGCGCACGCTGCTGGAACAGGCCGGGATGGGGGAGAAGACGCTGCTGATCAAGAACTGCGTGCGTGATACCCGGGAAGCGATCGGCGAAGGGCGCAAGGAGGATTTCTATCTGTTCATCGGGCGCTTCGATCGTCAGAAAGGGTTCGACAAGCTCCACGCGTTCTGGGGCGAAGATCGCCCGCTGCTGAAGATCGTCGGCGGCAATGTCGTCGATTCCGATGCCACGTTCACCGCCTGGGACAACATGGAGTTTCTCGGCTGGCAGGACAATACCGCGCTGGACGGACTGATCGCGCGGGCCAAGGCGCTGATCGTTCCCAGCCGCTGGGAGGGATTCGGCCTGGTGGTGTTGGAAGCCTACCGAAACGCCACGCCGGTGATCTGCTCGAATCGCGGTGCGCTGCCTGAACTGGTGAGCCATGGCGATACCGGCTTCGTCTTCGATTTCGACGACTTCCCGGCCTCCTTGTCCACGGCGATGGCCGCTTTCGAACGCTGCGACCGGCAGGCGATGGGGCGACGCTGTCGTGAGCGCTACGAGCGGGATTTCTCGCCGGTCAGCATGAATACCGAACTCTTGAAACTCTACCAGCATAACGGGCAGTGCTATGTATAGTCAGGTTCTGATCAATATCTCCAACCCCGAGGACTACCGCTTCTTCAAGCGCGTCTTCGCCGCGCCCGGCGCCAGCGGTTGCCGTGTCGAGTTCGTGGCCAACAACCTGATCATGTACGTCTACCTGACGCTCAAGCGCGAGACGGTGTTCATGCCGCGCCGGGGTCGGGGACGTACCTGCCGGGAGAACAACTTCAGTATCCTGACCGGCCGCTTGACCCATGCTCAGGCCGACAGGGTCTACTCCGGTTTCGCGGACTTCATCGAGCGCGAGCAACCCAGGCGCCAATGGGATCTCTACATCCTGCCGAGCGGCCGGCTCGCCTCCCAGTCGGCGCTGGCCGACCACGCCCGGGCCAATGGCATCGACGTGCTCTACACCGGCTACGGCAATATCGGCAACAAGACCTTCGCGGATCCCAAGGGCACCGACATGCAGTCCTATCTGTACGAGCATGTCGAGGTACTGGACGATTACCAGGTCGATCTCGAGGCCTTTCGTCGGTGGAAGCGCGAATACACCGCCGCGCGCATGAAGCGGCACGTGATCGGGCAGGCGCGCAAGCTCGACTTCAAGACGGTGTTCCAGAAGTTCGTCCAGGTCGTGGGATGCCGTCTCGAGGCGATCCTGGGTTATGCCGGCGAGAACGCCTACGGCTTCGACGAGCTGAGGAAGCTCCGCAAGGCGGATGAAGTCGTGCTTGACGAGATGGATTGGGCAACGCCCTACCTGTTCTTTCCGATGCAGGTGAGCACCGACGCCCAGATCATTCTGAACTACCGCAAGAACAGCGTGATCGACGGCCTCAAGGACGCGATCGCGATGGCCAGGGAGAAGGGGTTGCGACTGGTGATCAAGCCCCATCCCGCGGAGATCAACCAGGCCATTCCGTCGATTCTGGCCGGGCTGCGCGCGGAGCACGACTTCCTCATCGTCAACGAGAATACCTTCCAGCTGCTGGATCGGGCCGCCGAGGTGGTGACCATCAACTCCACGGTGGGTCTCGAGGCCAAGCTGCTGGACAAGAAGGTGACGTTTCTGGGCAATACCTTCTACGCGCATTTCAGCGAGCGTCGCCTGGCGGCCTACATCGATCACTATCTGGTGAACGAGGACTACTTTCAGGATACTCCCTTCAGCGAGGCGAACTTCGTTAAGCTTATGGACCGCGCAAGATTGCATTCAATGGATAGAAGTGAGGTGGCTTGATGAAATCCGTATCGGTCGGCGGGCTGGCAGTGGCCAACGACGCGCCTTTCACGCTGTTTGGCGGCATCAACGTGCTGGAAGATCTCGACAGCACCTTGAGGGCCTGCGAGGCCTATGTCGAAGTGACCGGCAAACTGGGCATCCCCTACGTGTTCAAGGCCTCGTTCGACAAGGCCAACCGCTCCTCGATCCACTCCTTCCGCGGTGTCGGCCTCGACGAGGGGATGAAAATCTTCGAAGCGGTCAAACGCGAGTTCAATGTGCCGGTGATCACCGACGTGCACGAGGTAGCGCAGGCGCAGCCCGTCGCCGAGGTCGCCGACGTGATCCAGTTGCCGGCGTTTCTGGCCCGCCAGACGGACCTGGTCGTGGCGATGGCGAGGACCGGCAAGCCGATCAATATCAAGAAGCCGCAGTTCCTGAGTCCGGGGCAGGTCAAGAATATCGTCGACAAGTGCGCCGAAGCGGGCAACGAGCAGGTCATCCTGTGCGAACGCGGCAGCTGCTTCGGCTACGACAATCTGGTCGTCGACATGCTGGGTTTTCGCGAGATGATGGACGTCAGCGGCAGCGCGCCGGTGATCTTCGACGTGACCCACAGCCTGCAGCGCCGTGATCCGACCAGCGAGGCCTCGGGCGGGCGTCGTCGCCAGGCTCTCGAGCTCGCCCGCGCCGGAATGGCCGTGGGGCTGGGCGGTCTCTTTCTCGAGTCGCATCCCGACCCCGACAACGCGCGCTGCGATGGACCCAGCGCGCTGCCGCTCGACAAGCTGGAACCGTTCCTGGCCCAGATCAAGGCGGTGGACGATCTGGTCAAGAGCCTGCCCCCGGTCGAGATCGATTGATGGAAAGTCGAGATCGATCGATGCCCCGTCCGGATCGTCGTGACCAGATCGAACTCGTGCTGTTCGATGTCGACGGCGTGCTGACCGATGGCACGCTGTTGATCGGGCCGGAGGGGGAAGCGCTCAAGCCGTTCAATGTGCGTGACGGTGTCGCGATCGGGCTGCTGCGGCAGCACGGCATCAAGAGCGGCGTGCTGTCGGCCAAATCGAGCCAGCCGCTGATGACACGGGCCACCCAGTTGGGCATGGACGTGATCAAGATCGGCTTCAGTCGCAAGCTCGAAGCCATCCAGCAGATCGCCGAGGAGCAGGGCATCGCTGCCGACCGCATCGCGTTCGCGGGGGACGATGTCATCGATATCCCGGTGATGCGGGAAGTCGCCGCGGCCTATGCCCCGGCCGATGCCCATCCTCTGGTTCTCGATGCAGCCGACTACGTGACGAAAGCCGAGGGCGGGCGCGGTGTCGCACGCGAGATCGCCGAAGACCTGCTCTCGGCGCGCGGCCTCGACCTGGCCGGGATGTACGCGCACCTGCTGGGAGATGACGAGGCGCTGCGCCGCATCGTTCAGTAGATCCGGCGGGAGGCCGCCTGCCTGCGCCTCCCGCACGTTATCCAGGTGCCGGATTCCCCATCCGGCGCCCTGAGTGAGCCACCACCCTGCCGGTCGGTGGCGTTGCCGAGAGCCGGGCGCTCGATCTCTGAACCCTCAGGGTTACCGAGGCTCGGCCTCACCCCATTCGATCCTATCGATACCTTCGTATCACTGATGGCGCGCGTCCGCGCGCTCTCGAAACACGGGCCTCGATGCCGTTGGTACGGCGTCGTCGGTCCGCCGACGGCAGTCAGCCATTTCGGCCTGGCAGCAACCAGCGTCAGGGAGGAGCACAGCATGAATCTGGAATATCTGGAAACGGCCCGACAGGTCTTCGTCAAGGAAGCCGAATCGCTTCTGGAGGTCTCCCGCAAGCTCGACAACGACCTGAGCGCCGCCATCGACGCCATCCTGCAGACCCCGGGGCGGGTGATCGTCTGCGGCATGGGCAAGTCCGGGATCGTCGGTCGCAAGATAGCGGCCACCCTGGCGAGCACCGGCAGCCCGAGCTTCTTCATGCATCCGGGCGAGGCCTATCACGGCGACCTGGGCATGGTGACGCCCCACGACGTCTTCCTGGCGATCTCCAATTCGGGGGAAACGGAGGAGGTCGTCAAGCTGATTCCGTATCTCAAGGACAACGGCAACTATCTGGTCGGCATGACCGGCAACCGAAGCTCGACCCTGGCGCGGGCTTCCCACAGTCATCTCGATATCGGCGTCATCGAGGAGGCCTGTCCGCTGCAGCTGGCGCCGACGTCGTCGACCACCGCCACGCTGGCGATGGGAGACGCGCTGGCGGTGACGCTGATGAAGGCGCGGGACTTCCAGCCCGAGAACTTTGCCCGATTCCACCCGGGAGGCTCGCTCGGACGCCGCCTGTTGAGCCGGGTCGAGCACGAGATGCGCAGCGAGAACCTGCCGGTGGTCAAGGCGGAGGCGGAGGTGCTCGATGTGATCCAGGCGATGTCGCGGGGACAGCTGGGGATGGCGGTCGTCCAGCACAACGGCAGTTGGGGCGTCATCACCGATGGTGACATTCGCCGTGCCATCGAGAAGTACGGCGAATACGTCTTCTCCAGGAAGGCCTACGATTTCATGACGCCGCAGGCGTCGCGAATCGCCCCGACTGCTCGTGTCGAGGATGCATTGGCGATGATGGATTCCAGGAAAATCAATGCATTGCTGGTTTTCGACAACGATCAGCTGGTGGGTGTTTTCCAGAAGTAGCGGGTGCGTTCGGGCGGCTGTCCGTCGAGACCGAACGTGATCTCCCCGGGCGCTTTTGCGCCTGGATCTCGATGACGGGGTTTGAAACGACCCCGGGAATGAGATCCGACAGCAGTTTTCAACAATAGCTATGTCAAGGGTTACCAGGATGGTATCGGGAGAACGAATATGAAAAGTCTGAATCCTGTCAGGCGGTTGGCACCGTTGATCGACGTCATGGCAATCCTGCTGGCGGGCATTCTCGCCAACGGGATTCGGTTCCAGACACCGCGACTGGAGAGCGTGAATGCGCTGGTGCTGATCGTGATGGCGTTGGCCGTCGTGCTGATCAACCTGTCCGGCGGCGGCTACAGCAAGTGGCGCTCCACCCGGTTGCGCAGCCGGATCTATCGGCTGCTGTGGGTGTGGGCCGCGGTATTCGCGGCCGTGAGCATCCTGATGTTCCTGCTCAAGCTGTCGGACGAGGTCTCCCGGCAGTGGCTGGTGTTCACCTTCATGCTGTCGTTCTGCCTGGTCGCCGCCTCCCGGGCACTGCTGATGATGCTGACGATGTACCACAACGGCAGCATCCGCAATCGACGCAAGGTGTTCCTGGTCGGTCCGGAAGAGAATCTGCTCGATGTGGCGCGTTCATTGCGTCGACACCAGGAGCAGGGGTATGCGATCGCCGGTGTCTGCCGCGGGCGCGTGCTGCGGGCGGAGAAGGCACCGCGCAACCTGGCACGCCGGGTGGAGAAGTCGGGTGCCAAGGAGGTGTGGATCTGCCTGTCGGTATCCGAGGGCGAGCACGTCAAGGCGATCATGTACAACCTCCGCCACCTGCCGCTGGAAATTCGCTTCATTCCCCATTTTGCCGACATCCCGCTGCTCAACCATCGGGTCAGTCATATCGCCGGCACCCACGCCATCGATCTGAGCGTCAGCCCGATAGCCGGCAGTGCACTGTGGGTCAAGCGGCTCGAGGATATCGTCATCGGCGGCTTGATCCTGTTGCTGATCGCGCCGGTCTGCGCGGCTTGCGCCATCGCGGTCAAGTTTTCATCCCCCGGCCCGGTGCTGTTCAAGCAGCTGCGCACCGGCGCCAATGGCCACGACGTCCAGGTCTACAAGTTTCGCTCGATGAAAATGCATCAGGAGGAGAACGGCCAGGTCGCTCAGGCCACGCGGCGGGATCCCCGAATCACGCGGGTCGGCGCGTTCCTGCGCCGTACCTCGCTGGATGAATTGCCGCAGTTCATCAACGTGATTCAGGGGCGCATGTCGATCGTCGGCCCGCGTCCCCATGCGCTGGCGCACAACGAGTACTACAAGGACCTGGTCGAATCCTACATGCAGCGGCACATGGTGAAGCCGGGAATCACCGGCTGGGCCCAGGTGCGCGGTTTCCGCGGTGAGACCGATACGCTGGACAAGATGCAGCACCGCGTCGAACACGACCTCTGGTACATCAACAACTGGTCCTTGCTGCTGGATCTCAAGATCATCTTCCTGACGGTCTTCAAGGGTTTCACCGGCAACAACGCCTACTGATTCCTCCGTGCGTCCGGTCGCCGCCGGCGGCCGCCGACCTCTCACATCGAACGCGATTCCGGCTGCGACGTCACCCGCTGTGACATCGGAGGCGCGGACGCGGAGCGATTCAACCCAATGTCCAAGGAAAGCTCTCGTGGAACAGACGACGGCAGCACGCTATCGATGGATCGATCTCGTCAGAGGGACGGCGGTCGTCCTGGTGATCGTGCTTCACTCCCAGTACGGGATTTCGATTCGCTATGACGGACTCTGGTCCTGGCTCCCGCTGATGTCGGAATATCTGGCGCCGTTCAGGATGCCGGTGCTGATGTTCCTGTCGGGACTGATGGTGGCGCGGTCGTTGCAGAAGGGACCGCGCCGCTTCTTCACCGGAAAGCTCAAGAACATCGCTCATCCCTATGTGGTGTGGACACTCGTCGCCTTCGTGCTCTACTCGCTGCGCTGGGTGCTGATGAACGAGCCGATGCCGGATGAGCTGTTTCCGCTGCTGATCCTGCCTTACAACTATCTCTGGTTCCTGTACTGCCTGTTCATCTACTACGTCCTCGCTTTCTTCCTGTTCAAGTTGAGTGCCAAGGGCGCGGTCGCGGTGACGCTGGTCGGCTACCTGCTCTATTTCTACCTGGCCCAGCATCTGGCCCCCGACTGGCTGCTGGTGCCGGACGACGACGGCCGGATGGTGCCGACGCTACCGACCAAGATCGTCTTCTACGCGGTCTTCTTCATGCTCGGCGGCTGGCTGGGCGAGAACCTGAGCGGATTCGCCGACGGGCTCGCGCGCCTGAATCCATTCGTGGTCTGGCTGCTGGTCGCGGTCTGCCTGGCCGGGTATCTGATGCCGCTGCACCCATTCTCACCGGTCTACCTGCTGATCTCCCTGGCGTCACTGGTGCCGCTGGCACGTCTCGCCATGCTCGGGTGGGTGCAACGCTGCACGACACTGCTGCAGTGGTGCGGCCGTCAGTCGATCGTGCTTTTCGTGGCCCACATGCCGATCATCCTGGTGGTGGTCACGGTTCTGTCGAAAGCGATGCCCGATTCGAATGCCAACCTGGTGTTCGGCCTTCTTTTCGGCGTCACCTTCCTTTGCTGCTGCGTTCTGGCGCGGATGTCTCAACGCTGGGCGGCAGTCAGATTCCTGTTCGCCTACAACCTGAAGGGGCGCCAGGTCCGGGTCGGAAGCCGGGCCTGATGCCGATGCCCCCTGGACAGGGAGTTGACGCAGGAGAGACCGCCGATCGTCGGCACAGGCATGAAAAGCGCTTTTCGCCGGATGGCCGGACGTCAGCCGTCCGCCGTCGCGGGGAAAAGGGCGCATGGAATGGAAAGGAGCCATTCGTTGGGTAAGGAAAGGAAGTATCTCTACGAGATTCAGGGCCTGAGAGCCGTCGCGGCGCTGATGGTCGCCGTCTATCACATCTGGATTCAGCGCGTCTCGGGCGGCGTCGATGTCTTCTTCGTGGTTGCCGCCTTCTTCGTCGTGGGATCACTGACACGTCGGGCGCCGCTGTCGTTGGCCGACGTGCTGGACTACTACGGCAAGACGCTGCGGCGGTTGCTGCCGGGCGCGGCGCTGGTGGTGTGCGCGACGATCCTGCTGTCGATGTGGTTGATGCCGGACTCGATGTGGCGCAACCAGATCAAGCATGGGATGGCGTCGATCCTGTTCCTGGAAAACTGGTCGCTGGCGTTGACCGCCACCGACTATCTCCAGCAGGGGGCGCCGCCATCGCCGTTCCAGCAGCTCTGGGCCCTGGCGGTCCAGGTGCAGTTCTATTTCGCGTTTCCGCTGCTGCTCTGGGCGGGATTGAAGTTCGATGCGCGCCGGGGGCGCCGGGACAATTCATCCTGCGTGCTGCTGTTGCTGGCGGTCACCGTGCTGTCGCTCTGCTACAGCATCTACATCACCGACAAGAACCAGTCCTGGGCCTATTTCGACACCTTCGCCCGGGCCTGGGAATTCGCCTTCGGCGGGTTGCTGGCGCTCGGTGTCTCGCGGGTCTCGCTGTCACCGCCCGCCGCAAAGGTGCTGGGCTGGGTCTCGCTGATCGTGTTGACGACCTTCGCCCTGTTTCTCGACGTTTCGACCCTGTTCCCCGGGGTGGTCGCCCTGGTGCCGGTGCTTGCCGCGGCGGGTATCGTCATCGCGGCGCGAAACCGGTGCGACATGCGGTTGCTGAACAATCGGTTCGTCGTCTGGTTCGGCGACATGTCGTTTTCGTTCTATCTCTGGCACTGGCCGCTGCTCTCGTTCTATCGCTACGCCACCGGGGAGTTCGATGTCGGCCTCCTCCCGGGGCTGGCGATCATCGGCGGTGCCGGGGTGCTCGCCTTCGTGACGACATGGGCCCTGGAGACGCCGGTGCGGCGTTCGCCACTGCTGTCTCGCCGGCGGGTTTATACCTATGGCGTCTGCGTGCTGTTGATGGCGTTTCCCTTGGCCTTGTTGGCGGTGTGGTACCAGGACTATCAAGGGCGTAGCGCGGCAGCCAGGTCGGAACTCGCGACGTTCCTGCGCGCGCCCGACGTTGCCGGCGACGATCTCCAGCCGTCGACCCTGATCGCCAGCCTGGATTTGCCCGCTTCCTCCTATGATGGCTGCCATCAGAACTATCTGCAGCCTGGGGTCCGGGAGTGCACCTACGGCGATTCGGACGCGGACTATACGGTCGTGCTCGCGGGCGGCTCCCATGCCCAGCATTGGCTGGCGGCGCTGAGGGTGGCGGCGGAGCGGGAGAAGTTCCGGTTGATCTCGATGACCAAGGGGGCCTGTATGCTATCGACCGACCCGCATGCCCGTTATCAGGTCAATCCTTCCTGTCTGGCGTGGAATCGCGAGGCGCTCGAGCGTCTCGGCGAGTTGAAACCCGATCTGGTGTTTACCACCGCGACTCGGGGGCAGGGGCCGGAGGAGCGCGTGCCGGAGGGATATCGTCAAGTCTGGCGGCGGTTGGCCGACTCAGGCATCGATGTGCTCGCGATACGCGACAACCCCTGGTACGGCTTCGACGTGCCCAAGTGCGTCGACCTCCAGGACGATCCGAGCGTGGCCTGTTCCATCCCCAGGCGTTCGGTGTTGAAGGCGCAGTCGCCCACCGACGAGGTCCAGCTGCCGAACGTCCAGTTCGCAGATCTGAGTGATCTGTTCTGCGACGACCAACGCTGCTCGCCGCTGCGGGACAACGTACTGGTCTACCGCGACGATCATCACATCACCAACACGTTCTCCTATCTGGCGGCGGATCGCATCATCGCGGCGCTGGATCGGGCAGAGTCGCGGTTCGACGATCCACCCCGGGGGCGCTGAGGCGTGAGACGCCGGCGGCAGGCCGCAAGCGCTTCCGCCGCTGCCAGTGGGCCGTCCTCATGGCCGATATCGACTGCGTGCGCCCACTCATCGACCCCACCACTTGCAGGAGAGTGCCTCATGCCGAGTCGACGTCAAGTACTGGTCGCGGGACTTGGCGGCCTGGCGATCATCGCCATCCCGTCCTGGGCCAGGGAAGCAGGCGGGCGATCATCCAGGCCATCGCCGATGTCGCCAGGCCCCGCAGGCCGGGGTCAGCAAACGCCTGCTCCGGGGGCCGTGCGTCTCCGTCAGGCGGACGCGCTCATCGTGCTGGGCTAGCCTGGCATGTCGAACGGAAGCGAGCGGACCGCGCCGTCGTGAAGCCGCTTGCAACCGTGGCGACGCGTTCCCCCCAAGTGCGGCTCAGCGCGAGCGGGTCGCCTTGAGACCGACGCGCAGCGCCCGGTAGCGTGCGACGCCATCGCCCTGGTCGGTCTCGGCGTCGACGGGGGAGAAGCTCAGGTCTCGGTTGTTCAGGGCTTCCAACTGGAGCGCCGCGCCACCGGCTCGCTGGTTGATATTCAGGATCTCGATCCGGCTCCCGGCGGTCACGAGGTTGCCGTGGAGCCGGAAGGCGTGCCCGGGCGCGCGGCCCGAGCGGCGGACATCGCCGATCAGGATCGAGGTGTCGACGCCGGGCACGTCGATTCGACACTCCATGATGTCGACGATGGTCACGCCCGCGTAGGCACGCCCCTGGGCCAGCAGTGGTATCACTCCCGACGGCTGTTCGACCGTCGACTGGATGATCCCGCCTTGCCAGCGGGCGTAACTTGAACTGTTGGGGCCGATGGCGACGAGGGCGTCGCCGTCCGCTGCCGGCTTGGTGAATGTGAACCGGTTGTCCTGCAGGTACTGTTCCCGCGCGTTGCTGTGCGCGCGCAGGTCCATCACGACGTCATGGTGACTGACGTTGCGGTAGGTGACGTTGACCCAGGAGTCGACCGCCACCAGGCCAAAGCCTTCCCCCTCGTAGACGAAAGAACCGGTGTCCAGCACGATGTCCTGCTCGAAATCCGGATCCTCGAATCCCGCGAGGCGCCTGAACAGCGTCTTTCCCAGACCCGGCTTGAAGCGTTGCGTCGCGTAGCGCTCGCGCAGTCGTGCCGCTTCGGCGGTCTGCAGCGCGTGGAAGTTCTTGATCACGTTGCCGCGGGTCGCATAGAAGACCGAGATGCCGAAATTGCCGGCATTGACCGAGTGGATGCCATCGAACAGGCAGTAGGTGCAGCCTTCGAAATCGAACGCCGTATCGCTGACGTCCCTGGCGCTGCAGCCGAAGATCTTGACGTTGTGGGCATTGTTGAAATAGATCGCGCCGTTGGACCGCGTGCAGTGGACGTCGCTGATATAGCCGTCGCGCAGGCGTCGCATCCAGCGTAGTTCGCCACCCTTGCCGGGCCGGGCCGATCCTCCCCAGCCGGAAACGTTGCAGTAGTCCATGCGCACGTGGGAGATGCTGAAGTCTCTGACGAAGTTGAGGCGCACGGCGACGGCCGCCTTGCCGTCGCCGGGGGTATAGCTGTACCGGTCGGTGCCGCCGGTGAGGTGGCTGATTCGAATGGCCTGGTTGAGATCGTCCGGCGTGTTCGGATCGAAACCCGCGAGGACGGCGTTGTCGGTCGTGGGATCGTCCTCGTGGGCGAGGGAATAGCGGCGGTTGAGCTCCAGTTCGTGGAAGAACTTGATGCCACCGCAGCGAACGTGATGGTTATCGTGGTAGTCGACGCCGCGCACGCAGACCATTGTGGCCGCGGCGCTGGCGAAGTCGCTGGCCTCGAAGGTCAGCCCCCGCAGCTCGATGTCGTGGCTGAAGCCGCGGTCGACATCGCCGGCAGGGCGCCCCTCGGCCCAGGCCTCCACGACGTGGGGTTCGCGCAGCCACAACAGGCCGTCGCGAAAAGAGGCACCGACGTATTCGCTGACGATGCGGCTGTTGGCGAGCGCCCCATCGCCGATGATGCGGGTGCCGGAGCAGAGCCGGATCCGCCGCTTGCCGACGTAGAGCCCCCGTTCTGCGGGCAGGCTGGGCAGGTACTTGGTGCGATAGGGGGTCTTGTCGAGGGTCTCCTGGAGCCAGGCCGATTCGTCCGTGCCGGAGCGCCGGTCGTCGCCGGCGCCGTAATCGGCGCGAAATCCCACCTTGAGCAGGTGGACGTCGTGACTGTCGTGGAGATACGCCGCGCCATCATCGGCCCATAGCGTGAAGTAGTGATAGTCGGGCTGGGCATCGGCAGCCAGCCAGGCTCGTTGGCCGGCTCGCGACGGGTCGTCCCATGCCACGCACCGTGTCAGTTCGACATTGACCTCGTCCGCCAGGTCGTGGTGGAAGCGGCGGCAGATGACCGCGCAACCGTCGGGTACGCGATCTGCGGGCCAGCGCCTGAGGGTATCGACCGACTCGACCACGAGCAGCCGTTGATCGAGCGCCTCGGTCAGAGACTGTCGGCCGGAGGCGGAGTGAACCTCGCCCTGATCGAAGAACTGCGTGCTCAGGCGTTGCTGGCTGCCGTCGCTACTGACCTCGATGCGATAGTGTCCGTTGGGTGCCGCGAACTGGATCTGGCCCTCGTCGCCAGCGGAGAAGGGATTGTCGAGCGGATCGCCGTCGGCGTTGCGGAGCGTGTTTACCGGATCGGCGCCCTCGAGGGAGTATACGGCGACCCGTGCATGGGGAATGACGCGACCGTCGCTTCCTTGCGCAAAGAAGGTTTTCAATTCCATATCGCTGTTCGCCTGAGCCTAATCCGTTAGTCGCATTATCCGGGCTCGACAGGGACGATGCCTTAGCGAAGCGTTGTTCTTTTGTAAGAGGGATGGGGCATCGAGTAAACACCCTGAGAGGTGCCGGGCGATGCGCCATGGGAGGCCGGTTCGGCCGCGTGGCTCAAAGTCCGAACAGATGGACGAGCGGAGGCAGCAGGAACGCGGTGATCAGCCCCGATAGTCCCATCGCCAGGCCGGAGAAGGCGCCGGCAACCGCGCCGATCGAGGCAAAGCAGTAGGCCGTGCCGAAGCCGTGGGCTGCCAGACCCATTGAGTATCCCTGAACGGTAGGGTCGGTAATCCGAGTCATGCGGAAGATCCAGGGGCCGACGATGCAGCCGACGACGCCGGTGATGAGGACGAGCCCCGCGGTCAGGGATGGGATGCCGCCCAGTTTCTCGGCAATGCCCATGGCGATCGGCGATGTCACCGATTTCGGCGCCAGCGAGAGTATCGTCTCGGTATTGGCACCCAGGGCCATGGCGATCCCCACGGCGGAGACAACCGCCGTGGCAACGCCGGAGATCGTACCGATGAGGATAGGCCAGAGCATTCGGCGCACCCGCTCCCGATGATCGTAGAGCGGAATGGCCAGGGCCACGGTGGCGGGCCCCAGCAGGAAATGCAGAAACTGGGCGCCCTGGAAATAGGTCGGATAGTCCGTGCCGGTCAGCAACAGAAAGCCGATCAGCAGCGCGATGGTGACGATGACGGGATGGAGCAGAGGCGTTCCTCCCGCCCAGCGGTTGATGACCGTGGCGACAATGAACGCCAGCAGCGTGGCGAACAGATGCAGCAGGGGGCTGGCGGAGAGATAGACCCAGATCTGCTCGAGCCGGAGATCGTTCATGCTTCTCTCTCCCCGGCCGCCCGGCCCTTTCGGGCGACGCGCTGAAGAATCTGGCTGGTCACGAGAATCGTCACCGAGGTCGAGACGAGCAATGTGGCGATCAGAATCCCTAGTTCCTGGCGAATCAGTCCGAAATGCTGGATCAAGCCGACCCCGGCAGGGACGAAAAGCAGCGTCAGGTACTTGAGCAGCCCTTCGCCCATGGTCCTCAGGCTGGCGGGGACGCTGCCGCGGATCAGCAGGCCGATCAGCAGAATCAGCATGCCGAGGACCGGCCCGGGCACGGGCAGGGACAGGGCCCGGCTGATGACTTCCCCCAGGAACTGGCAGCCGAGCAGTATGCACATACCGATAATCAACGACATGACGCCACCTTGTTAGACTTTGGTCTCGATGTCGGCAAATTGTACCCATGGCTCGCCGTGGAGACGAGGCTTGCGCTCACCGATGTCGTCGCCGCCGGGCGGGTGCCGAGACGGGCTTTCCGCCTCGCCTGCCGGTGTCGAAGAGGCTTTCGCAACCGATTGAAAAAAAAGCCTTAAGAAGCGCTTTTCATTTGTGGGACCGCAAGGTAGTATACGCAGCGTTTCGCAGGGACCGCCGCTGGTGGCCCGATCGAAATCGGAGCGTGGCGCAGCTTGGTAGCGCGCTGCAATGGGGTTGCAGAGGTCGCAGGTTCGAATCCTGTCGCTCCGACCAGATACGAGAGAAAGGCCGCCGGACACTGTCCGGCGGCCTTTTTTCGTTGCCTCGCCTTGCGTGAGGAGCCGGCATCGGAATGTGTCCCTGATGCCGGCTTCGGCTCGCGTCGGCTATGGCGCTCCCTACAACCAGAACAGCTCGATCAATCCCAGGCAGATCAGCGTCACCACCACGGTTCCCGCGATATTCAGGAAGAAGCCTGCGCGGATCATCGACTGGATCGACATTCGACCCGTGGCGAAAACGATGGCGTTGGGCGGCGTGGCTACCGGCATCATGAAAGCGCAGCTCGCCGCGATGGCGGCCGGCACGGTGATCAGCAGCGGATCGACCCCCAGCGATACCGCCAGGGCACCGAGCAGCGGCAGGAAGGCTGCGGCCGTTGCCGTGTTCGACGTCAGTTCGGTAAGGAAGATGATCACAAGCACGATCACGCCGATCAGGAGGAGCAGCGGCAAGTTGCCGAAGACGGTGAGTTGATTGGCGATCCAGTCTGCCAGGCCGGAACTGCTGATCGTGCTGGCCAGGGCGAGGCCCCCGCCGAACAGCAGCAGAATTCCCCATGGGAGATCCCGGGCGTCCTCCCACAGCAGTAGCGGACGATGCCGCTCACTGCCGCTCGGAATCAGGAACAGTCCGACGCCGGCCAGCAGTGCGACCGAAGTGTCCGAGAGCCATTCGACGCCCCAATCGTTGAGTAGCGGTCGCGTGACCCAGGCCAGGGCGGCGAGGAGAAAGACGACGCCGACGCGCTTTTCGGCCGGTTTCATCTCGCCGAGCTTGGCCAGTTCGTCGCCGATGACGTCGCCGTCGTCATTGTCGAGCTTGAGTTCGAACTTGCCACGGGTCAGCCACCACCAGGCCACGACCATCATGGCCAAGCTGACCGGAAGGCCAATCACCATCCATTGCGCGAATCCCAGTTCGATGTCCTGCTCGCTGGAAAGATAGCCCGCGAGTATGGCGTTGGGCGGCGTGCCGATCAGCGTCGCGACGCCGCCAATGCTGGCGGAGTAGGCGATGGCCAGCAGCAGGGCGGTGGCATAACGTTTCACTTCATCCGATTCCGCGTCGGCGAAAAGGGATATCACCGACATGCCGATGGGCAGCATCATGATCGCAGTCGCCGTATTGGAGACCCACATGCTGATGAACCCCGTGGCCAGCATGAATCCGGCAATCTGCTGCTTGGGTTTCTGGCCGACGACGTTCAGAATGCGCAACGCAATCCGGCGGTGGAGATTCCAGCGCTGCATGGCGATTCCCAGTAGAAAGCCGCCAAGGAACAAAAAGATCGTGGGGTTGGCGTAGCTGGCGGCCGTTCCCTTGAGATCGGCGATGCCGAGCGCGGGCGCCAGCGGGATGGGTAGCAGCGAGGTGGCTGGAATCGGAATGGCTTCGGTTGCCCACCAGGTCGCCAATAGCAGTGCCAAGCCCACGCAATGCCACGCTGCCGGTTCCATGCCGGCGGGGGCTGGCAGGATCTGTGTCGCGACGATCCAGACCGGGCCAAGAATGAGACCGACACGGGCCGCCGTCGAGGGCGCTTCGGATGCTGGTTCGGGTGCTGCCGTCATCGGATGAATTCCTTTTCGGGAGGCGGAGTAGTTCCATTCTACTTAAGATGTAGATAGCTCCGGGACTGCCTGGCCTTAGCCTTTGGTCTAACGACATGGGCGCGTGACAATGACTGCCGTTTCACCAACGACGATCGGGTACTCCGGATCGTCGATCGACTTCCCTTATCAGAAGAGCCGACCCATGAACCTACCGCTGCAATCCTTGATCGCTCCTCTCGTCGCCTTGTCACGGGAAGCCGGGGCCGCCATCGAGGCTGTCGGGCATGGCGCTCTCGATACCCAGCAGAAGGCGGATGACAGCCCGGTCACGGCCGCGGACCTGGCCGCTCACCAAGTGCTGGTCGAAGGGCTGTCGTCGATGGGTTCTCGCGACTGGCCTGTCCTGTCCGAGGAGTCGGCCTCCATTCCGTGGTCGGAGCGTCGGCAGTGGTCGACCTACTGGCTGGTCGATCCGCTGGATGGCACCAAGGAGTTCATTCGAGGTTCGGATCAATACACCGTCAATGTGGCCCTGATCGACCGAAATCTTCCCGTCCTGGGAGTGGTCGAGAAGCCCCGCACCGGCGAGGTATGGGTCGGGCAGCCGGCCCGGGGAGCCTGGTATCAGTCGCGTGACGGTGGGGTCTGGGAAGCGCTCAAGGTCCGCTCTCACGCTCCTTTGCGTGTCGTCGTCAGCCGGTTTCATCGAGGTGCGACCACTCGTCGTCTGCTCGAGTCGCTGGGCAATGTCGAGGTCGAGGAGCTGGGCAGTTCGCTCAAATGCTGCCGGGTGGCGGAGGGCCTGGCCGATCTCTATCCTAGGTTCGGCCCAACCAGCGAATGGGACACTGCTGCGGCGCAGGCTGTCCTGGAGGGTGCTGGCGGACATCTCGTCGACTGCGAATCCTGGAAAGCGCTGCGTTACAATACCGGCGACAGCTTGCTGAATCCCGCCTTCGTGGCCTGCGCTTCCCTGAGCGGCGCGTGGCGGGATGCCTGGACGGACTGATTCTCGACCCGGGTCGCCACGGCAGCGTCGTGGCGGCGGCGGCCCGGAAACCTCCATGGTAAACATCACCAGAAGGCGACTTTCACTCTTATGTCATTGTCTGTTGCGGTGGGGCTATCGCTCCTGGCCATCCTCGTCATCGTTGCGCTCTCCGTTTACGCCTTGCGACTTTGGCGTGAGGTCGAGCGCCGCAAAGCGTTTCGGCAGGACGAGGTGGCGCGCGCCAATCAAAATTGCATAGAGAGCCTGCACGCTCTGTCGCAGGCCATGCTCGAGCGCCAGGTAGACATGGTGGAGGGGGCGTTACGCTGTAAAGTGCTGCTCGATATCATCGACCATCGCTTGACGGAGCGGGATACCTGGAAGGTGTTTCGCGAGGTGCAGGCCGAGGCCGGGCATCTCCACACGCATCAGGCTCGCCGCGAGCTCTCGCCGAGAGAGCGCTATCGGGAGGATAGAGAGCGTGAGGCCATTGCAGTCAGGCACGAGCACAGTCTGCACCTGGCGGCGGAAGCACTACAGGCTTTCTGTCTCGAACGGACGGAGCAGGGGGATCCCCGCGTCGCACGCTGAGACCCGTGTCCGTCACGCGGTTTCGGCGCGAAGTGACCGAAGCGTGCAGCGCCTCCTTGATGCGAAAGGATAGGCATTAAAAAGCGAAGTTTTCGCTAATCCGCTTTGCCAATCTGGGAAATGATGCTAAAAAAGAACAGTGTTTCCCGACACGGGTTTGCATCTCGGGCTGGAATCGATAATGCTGTTACGGAGCTGCAAAGAAAAGGGACAATGGGAACATTGACCGCTGCTCAAGTCGACGCGAATGACGGTCGCCGAGAGATTTCTTTGTCGTTGGGGAAGGAACACCTTTCTCTTGACGAATTCGGCTTCTATACTCGAAGCCGCTGGGTAACGCCCGTTACGACTAGCGCTGTGTTAAGAAGGAGTCTTACATGAAAAAATCAACGACTGGCCTGCTACTGGGTTCCGCTCTGGTAGTCGGTCTCTCTGGTTGTGCCAGTTCCGGTATGGAATCCACTGGTAGCTCGTCAGACCAGGCTTGGTATCAGTCCCCGTTCGTCTGCGGCATCGCCGGCGGCCTGATCGGTGGCGGGATTGGCTACGCGACTAGCAGCGATTCCGACGAAGATACCGGCGCTGCGGTCGGTGGCGTTGCTGGCGCGACGGCCGGTGCGCTGCTTTGTGCCGACTACTCCTCCAACGTCATGGATAGCGATGGCGATGGAGTTCCGGACGACCGCGATCAGTGCCCGAACACGCCGGCTGGCGTAGCGGTCGATGCCGTTGGTTGCCCGCTCGACACCGACGGTGACGGCGTGCCGGACTACATGGACCAGTGCCCGGGAACCCCGGCTGGCGTTGAAGTCAATGCCCAGGGTTGCCCGCTGGATTCCGACGGTGACGGCGTGCCGGACTATCAGGACCAGTGCCCGGACACTCCGGCCGGTGCAGAAGTCAACTCGCTGGGTTGCCAGGAAGACCTCGTGCTGCGTGACGTCAACTTCGAGTTCGACTCGGCCCAGTTGACTTCCAATGCCGAAGCGATTCTGGATGGCATCTCCGAGAAGCTGATGACCAACGACCAGCTGCGCATTCGCCTTGAAGGCCACACCGACTCCGTCGGTCCTGCGGCCTACAACAAGGAGCTGTCACAGCGTCGTGCCGACTCTGTCAAGGCCTACTTGGTCGACAAGGGCTTCTCCGCCGATAACATCACCACTATCGGTTATGGTGAAGAGCAGCCGATCGCCAGCAACGATACCGCTGAAGGTCGTGCTCAGAACCGTCGCGTCGAACTGGGTGAGTGGGAATAAGCTTCTTCCCGACACGTTGTTGACGTGAATATGGGGGCGCCTTCGGGCGCCCTCATTGTTTGCAGGCTTCAAAAACCGCCTTCCGGGAAGCTCCCGGCTGCCGGCAGATGGTAAAGAGGCCTGTCCGCTGCTAGTCTACTTCTCCCCGTGACCGCCAGTCGGCGGTAAGAAGCCACGCTCCTCGCGCATCGGTTGGCTTGCCCGTATGCAAGTCCGTCGCGAGAGGGGTGTTCTGTTGATCGAGCGAGCTCATGTGGTCTTTGGTGTGGACCACCACTGAGCGTAAGGATGTTTTTGATGCCCATTGTGACGCTGCCCGACGGCAGTCAAAGAACTTTTGAAGAACCCGTAACCGTGATGCAGCTGGCCGAGTCCATCGGTCCGGGGCTGGCCAAGGCGTGCATCGCGGGCAAGATAGATGGCGTTGAAGTCGACGCCGCTGACGTCATCGACCATGACGCCGAGGTGGCGATTCTGACCGCCCGCGATGAAGAGGGGCTGGCGATCATTCGCCACTCGTGCGCCCATCTGCTGGGGCACGCGGTCAAGCAGTTGTATCCGGACGCCAAGATGGCTATCGGTCCGGTGATCGATGACGGCTTCTATTACGATATCGATTTCGCGGCATCGCTCTCTTCGGAGGATCTGGAGGCCATCGAGGCCCGGATGAAGTCGCTCATCGAGCAGGAGTACGATGTCGTCCGGGAGTATGTCGATCGCTCTGAAGCGCTGTCGGCCTTCGTGTCGAGAGACGAGCCCTACAAGCAGGAGATCGTCGAGGGTATCCCTGAAAACGAGACAATCCGTCTCTACCATCATCAGGAATATATCGACATGTGTCGCGGCCCCCACGTGCCGAACACCCGCCATCTCAAGGCGTTCAAGCTGACCAAGTTGGCAGGGGCCTACTGGCGTGGCGATGCATCGAAGCCCATGCTGACGAGGATCTACGGCACAGCCTGGGGCGACAAGAAGGCGCTGAAGGCCTATCTGACGCGCCTGGAGGAGGCGGAGAAGCGCGATCACCGCAAGCTGGCACGGCGCTTCGACTTCTTCCACATGCAGGAAGAAGCGCCAGGCATGGTCTTCTGGCACCCTCGTGGCTGGACGCTGTGGCAGGTCGTCGAGCAGTATATGCGCGGCGTCTACAAGCGCAGCGGGTATCAGGAAATCAAGTGCCCCCAGATCATGGACGTGTCGTTGTGGAAGAAGTCCGGTCACTGGGACAACTACGCCGACAACATGTTCTTCACCGAGTCGGAAAAGCGTGAATACGCGCTCAAGCCGATGAATTGCCCGGGACATGTCCAGGTCTTCAATTCAGGCTTGCGCAGCTATCGCGAGTTGCCGATTCGCTATGGCGAGTTCGGCGGTTGCCATCGGAACGAGCCTTCGGGTGCCTTACACGGTATCATGCGGGTTCGGGCATTCACCCAGGACGATGGGCACGTCTTCTGTACCGAGGGGCAGATCGAGCCCGAGGTGACGGCTTTCCATCGCCAGGCGCTCGAGGTCTACGGCGATTTCGGTTTCGAGGATATCGCCGTCAAGATCGCGCTGCGGCCCGACAAGCGTCTCGGCAGTGATGAAACCTGGGATCGTGCCGAGGATGCGCTCCGCGCGGCGCTGGGCAACTGCGACGTGGAGTGGCAGGAGTTGCCTGGCGAGGGGGCGTTCTACGGTCCGAAGATCGAATACCACATGAAGGACTGCCTGGGGCGTGAGTGGCAGGTCGGAACCATGCAGGTCGACTTCATGATGCCCAGTCGCCTGGGAGCGCAGTATGTCGCCGAAGATGGCTCGCGCCAGGTGCCAGTCATGCTGCACCGCGCCATCGTCGGTTCGATGGAGCGTTTTGTCGGTATTTTGATCGAACATTATGCCGGAGCCTTGCCTTTGTGGCTTTCGCCGGTGCAGGCTGTCGTGCTCAATATCACGGATGCTCAGCGTGATTATGCCGAAAACCTTGCCAAACGCTTGCGTGAAGCGGGTTTCCGCGTCGAGTCGGACTTGAGGAATGAGAAGATCGGCTTTAAAATCCGCGAGCATACGCTGCAGAAGATTCCTTATCTGCTGGTTGTCGGCGATAAGGAAGTCGAATCGGGTGCCGTTGCAGTGCGTACTCGGTCCGGTGAGGATCTGGGGTCGCTATCTGTCGATGCGCTGTTGGCGCAGCTTCAGCGAGACGACCGGCCGGACAGGCACTGAGCAGCAACGTTAATCGCCAAACGGAGATCTAACGATCAAGCGTAATAATCAGCGCGGGCGCCCTCAGGAAAAGCGCGCGCCCATCAATGACCGTATTCGTGCAGACGAAGTTCGCCTTATCGATGCCGAGGGCGAGCAGGTGGGAGTCGTTCCCATGCAGGAGGCGCTGGAACGCGCCGAGGAAGCCGGAATGGATCTCGTCCAGATTTCCAATGCCGATCCCATCGTCTGTAAAATCATGGACTACGGCAAGTTCCTCTTCGAGCAGAAGAAGCAGAAGTCTGCCCAGAAGAAGAAAACCAAACAGATCCAGGTCAAGGAAGTCAAATTCCGGCCTGGCACGGACGAGGGCGACTATCAGGTGAAGTTGAAAAACCTGATACGTTTCCTCGAAGGTGGCGACAAGGGCAAGGTCACGCTGCGTTTCCGGGGTCGTGAGATGGCACACCAGGACATCGGTCGTCGACTGATGGAAAGGATTGCCGCCGATCTGGAAGAGCTGGCGACCGTCGAGTCCTTCCCCAAGATGGAAGGCCGACAGATGATCATGATCCTTGCGCCCAAGAAGAAGTGATCCGCGGGCAAGTCGAACGGGGCGTGACGAGTACGATCTCTTCACGTCCGGCCTCGGGTTTTCTCAATAAAACGGAGTGGAGTTTTTCCCATGCCGAAAATCAAGAGCAACAGTGGCGCTGCCAAGCGCTTCAAGAAGACTGGTAACGGCTTCAAGCACAAGCAGTCTTTTCGTAGTCACATCCTGACCAAGAAGTCCACCAAGCGTAAGCGTCAGTTGCGTGGCATGAAGCAGGTACACGCTGCCGACAAGCAGCTCGTAACCCGCATGCTGCCCAACCTGTAACACTTGGTCGTCAGTCTTTAACGTCAGGAGAGTACTATGTCTCGCGTCAAGCGTGGTGTCGTCGCACGTCGTCGTCACAAGAAGATCATGAAGCAGGCCAAAGGCTATTACGGTGCGCGCTCGCGCGTCTTCCGCGTAGCCAAGCAGGCCGTCATCAAAGCCGGTCAGTACGCGTATCGCGACCGTCGCCAGCGCAAGCGTCAGTTCCGCGCTCTGTGGATCACGCGTATCAATGCGGCGGCTCGCATCAACGGCATGTCCTACAGTCGTTTCGTGGCGGGTCTGAAGAAAGCCGGCATCGAGATCGACCGCAAGGTGCTGGCTGATCTGGCAGTTCACGAGAAAGCGGCCTTTGCGGCGCTCGTCGAGAAAGCCAAAGCTGCATAAGCGGGTCATGTCTTGCCCTCGCGGGCAATACGTCGTATGACCGATCCAGGGGAAGGGCAGCTGCTCTTCCCCTGTTTTTTTATACCGTGTTGACGCGCTGTCCACCATTGGCGGCGCTATATGCCGAAAGATAAGCGGAGCTCGACGGATGGATCATCTTCCTGCCCTGGTCAACGAGGCGAGAGCGGCGATCGCCGCGGCCGAAGACGCCCAAGCCCTTGACCAGGTGCGCGTGCGTTTCCTGGGCAAGAAAGGCGAGATCACCGCTTTGCTGAAAGGGCTGGGTCGGCTCTCCGCCGAAGAGCGCCCGGCGGCGGGTGAGCGCATCAACGAAGCCAAGCAGGCCCTGCAGCAGGAGCTCGACCACCGCAAGCGGGTGATCGATGAGGCCGCCCTGGAGGCGCAACTCGCAGCCGAGCGCATCGATGTCACGCTGCCGGGGCGCGGCGAAGTCAGCGGTGGACTGCATCCCGTCACCAGAACGCTGGAGCGTATCGAGTCGCTGTTTCAGCACATCGGCTTCGAGGTCGCGGTCGGGCCGGAGATCGAGGACGATTTCCATAATTTCGAAGCGCTCAACATCCCGGCCCACCATCCGGCACGGGGCATGGCGGACACGTTCTATTTCGACGCGACACGTCTTCTGCGGACTCATACCTCGCCTGTCCAGGTGCGCACCATGCAGTCCCAGCAACCGCCGATCCGCATCGTCTGTCCCGGTCGTGTCTACCGTAGCGATTCCGATCTGACGCACACGCCGATGTTCCATCAGGTAGAAGGGCTGCTGGTCGACGAGGGGGTCAGCTTTGCCGATCTCAAGGGGACCATAGCCGACTTTCTGCACGCGTTCTTCGAACGGGATGATCTGGAAGTGCGGTTTCGGCCCTCCTACTTCCCCTTTACCGAGCCGTCTGCCGAAGTCGATATCCAGTGCGTGATGTGTCGGGGCGAGGGCTGCCGCGTCTGCTCCCAGAGCGGTTGGCTCGAGGTGATGGGGTGCGGCATGGTGCATCCGGCGGTATTCCGTCACTCGGGTGTCGATCCGGAACGCTATACCGGTTTTGCTTTCGGGATGGGGGCCGAGCGTCTGGCGATGCTGCGCTATGGCGTGAACGACCTTCGGTTGTTCTTCGATAACGACCTGCGTTTTTTGAGTCAGTTCAACTGAGTCCACCGCCCAGTCAAGGAGTGTCAAGATGAAGTTTTCCGAAGCGTGGCTGCGCGAGTGGGTATCACCGGCCCTGGAGACGCAGGCGTTGGCCGACGCGATCACCATGGCGGGGCTGGAGGTCGATGCCGTCGAGCCGGTCGCGGCAGCCTTCCACGGCGTGGTGGTGGCAACGGTGACCGCCAAGTCGCCGCACCCCGACGCGGACAAGCTCAATGTCTGTCAGGTCGACGATGGTTCGGGAGAGCCGGTGCAAGTGGTGTGCGGCGCCCCCAATGTGGATGTGGGCCAGCGGGTGCCGTTCGCGCGGGTTGGGGCCGTGCTGCCCGACGACTTCAAGATCAAGAGAGCCAAGCTGCGTGGGGTGGAGTCGTGCGGCATGATTTGCTCGGCCTCCGAGCTCGGATTGGAAGAGGGGCGTTCGGAGGGTATCTACGTTCTGCCGTCGGACGCACCCACCGGGCAGGATTTTCGTGCCTGGCTGGGCCTCGATGACCACACCATCGAGGTCGACCTGACGCCCAACCGCGGCGACTGCCTCAGCCTGCGCGGCATCGCGCGCGAGGTGGGTAGCGTCACCGGCGCCAAGGTCAGCGAGCCGACCGTCTCCACCGTCGTGGCACGTAACAACGCCCAGTTCCCGGTCAGCGTTCGCGATGGCGAAGGTTGCCCGCGCTATCTCGGACGGGTCATTCGCGATGTCGATGTCACGGCGAAGACCCCCTTGTGGATGCGCGAACGCCTTCGGCGCAGTGGCATCCGTAGCATCGACCCGGCGGTCGATGTGACCAATTACGTCATGCTAGAACTTGGCCAGCCCATGCATGCCTTCGATCTCGACTCGCTGGAGGGCGGGATCGAGGTCCGTCGCGCTGTCGCTGGCGAGCGCCTGACCTTGCTGGACGGGCAGGAGGTAGCGCTGGACGACGCGACGCTGGTGATTGCCGATCGCAATGGCCCGCTGGCGATCGCGGGGGTGATGGGCGGCGAGACCACGGGTGTCACGCCCCGGACACGCCATCTGTTCCTGGAGGCTGCCTTCTTTTCGCCCCTGGTCGTCGCCGGCAAGGCACGGGATTTCGGGCTTCACACCGACGCCTCGCACCGTTTCGAAAGGGGGGTGGACCCGGACATCACCCGCACCGCAATGGAGCGGGCGACCGAGTTGCTGCTCTCCATCGTCGGCGGCGCGCCCGGACCCATCACCGAGGTGAGAAATCCCGCCACGCTGCCGCATCGGGGCAGCGTCGAGCTGCGCCGTGACCGTCTGGCGTCATGCCTCGGCGTGCGCCTGGCGGACGAGGAGATTCAGCGCATCTTTCGCTCGCTGGGCATGACCAGTTCGGTATCGGGGCAGACCTGGCATGTGCAGGTGCCCAGCTGGCGCTTCGATGTCTCGATCGAGGAGGACCTGATCGAGGAGCTTGCGCGCATTCATGGTTACAACCGGCTGCCCGCCACGCGACCCGAGGCCCGCCTGAAACTGGCGGCCGACGACGAGGCGACCCAGCCACTGAGGCGCCTGCGCCGTCATATGGTGTCGAGAGGCTATCAGGAAGCCGTGACTTACAGCTTCGTGTCGCCCGAGCTTCAGTCTCTGATCGTGCCGGACGGCGTCTCTCCCGTGTTGGCGAATCCCATCTCCAGCGACATGTCCGTCATGCGCCACAGTCTGTTCCCGGGGCTGATCAAGGCGCTCACCCACAACCTCAACCGGCAGCAGCAGCGCGTCAGGCTATTCGAGGCCGGACTGGTGTTTCAGGGCCCGCTGGACGACCTGACCCAGACGCCGATGTTCGGCGGCCTGATCTGTGGGCCGCGCAGCGCGGAAGGTTGGTCCGTCAGTCGCGAAGGCGTCGATTTCTTCGATCTGAAAGGGGACCTCGAGAGCCTGATGGCGATGAGTGGATGCGCCGAAGAGTGGACATTCGTCTCGGCCTCGCACCCCGCTCTCCATCCGGGGCGCTCCGCCCGTCTCGAGCGGAACGGCAAACCGGTCGGTTGGCTGGGTGCGCTGCATCCGCAAGTGCGCTCGCAACTCGATATTAAGCCTGACATCTATCTGTTCGAGGTCGAGCAGGAGGCCCTGACGCGCGGTGTCATACCAAAGTTCAAGCCGCTGTCGCGATATCCGGAAGTCCGCAGGGATCTGGCTTTCCTGGTAGAGGAGAGCGTCGGCGTCGCACCGCTGGTCGAAACGATTCGTGCCCAGGCCGGGGAGTGGTTGACCCGATGGCAGCTATTCGACGTCTACCAGGGCGCCGGCGTTGAGGAGGGCACCAAGAGCATAGCCCTGGGCTTGACCTGGCAGCATCCTTCGCGCACTCTCAATGACGAGGAAATCAATCAGTTAATCGCAGACGTGGTGCAGGCGGCGCAAGCTCGCTTCGGTGCCAGGCTGCGGAGTTGATCTGTCATCCTGCGCGAAGGGAGCGATCATGGGAGCGCTGACGAAAGCTGAGCTTGCGGAGCATCTTCACACCGAACTTGGCTTCTCCAAGAGAGAAGCCAAGTACATGGTAGAGACGTTCTTCGAGGAAATTCGCGGATGTCTGCGCGAGAATGAACAGGTCAAGCTGTCCGGGTTCGGCAATTTCGACCTGAGAGACAAGCGGGAAAGACCCGGGCGCAATCCCAAGACCGGCGAGGAAATTCCCATCTCCGCACGGCGGGTCGTGACTTTTCGCCCCGGTCAGAAGCTCAAGGCCAGAGTCGAAAGCTTCGACGGTGAGTTGCAGGAAGAGTGAGTCACGAGAAGAGCAAGTCGCGAGAAGAGTAAGTCGCAGGAAGCCTAAACCACCGGGTTCGTCCTGGGTCGCCGCGATCGCCTGCCAGCAGCTTGCTGGCCGGCGATCGCGTTTTCATTTCCGGCGCGTGAGCCCCGCTGCCGGTGTGTGCTAAGCTCCCGCGCAAATCAACTGTCGACTGAGTGTTATGTCCAAGCTGAAGATTTTTGTCGGTACCGTTTACGGTGGTGCGCTCGATGTCGCCGAGCAGGTTTCACCGCTGTTCGAACAGGCTGGTTATGACGTCGCTATCGTCGAGCAGCCCTCGCTGGAAGCGCTGACCGACGACATGCCCGACCTGGCACTGTTCTGTATATCCACCACGGGCAGCGGTGACTTCCCAGGCGATTTCGTGCCATTCGTCCGTGAGCTGAAGACCCGATCGCCAAGTCTCGCGGCTCTGCGATACGGTCTGATCGCCCTGGGCGACAGCTCCTACGGCGACACCTTCTGCGGCTCCGGCCGGGCGCTCGACGAGATTCTGGCCGATCTGGGGGGGAAGCGGTTGGGAGAGCGTCTCGAGATCGATGCCATGGAGACGTTCATGGCGGATGACGCCGCGCTGCCGTGGGTGGAGGAGTGGCTGACATCGCAGGGGTTGAAGGGGTGACGGCGCAGGGACCGGCGGCGCCGCGGGCGCTGACCGCCACGCGCTGGAGCACGCTGCTCGGACTTTGGGTGGTGATGCTCGTCTCGCTGCCGCGCTACTGGTTTCTGCATGACACGACTCGACTGTCGCTGCTGGCGATCCTGGCTGCCGCGATCACCGTCGCGCTGATCGGGTTGTGGTATCTGATGGCGGCGGCCGAGCGTCACCGCTGCCGCGGGGCCGTGGGGCACCTGATCGTCTGTCTCGCCGTGGGTGGGTTGCTGATCGCGGCCTGGCACTGGACCAACGCGGCAGCCGGGCATTGGGCGGTGGTCGTCTCCCAGGGCGCGGCCCTGGGGTTGCTGATACATGTGGTGCTGCGTATCTGGCGGCGCCGACGCTAGCCCGGTCGAGTTCTGCCTGCTTTTCCTGTCTTGGATGGTTTGAAACCACCGCTGGGTTCGGCATGCAGTTCGACAGTCGTATCGGTGCATCGAGCAACGAAAAGGCGGGCCATTGACGGCCCGCCTTTTCGTTTCGATGCCCCTCTCCCGGCTCGACAGAGCGCTTGAAGAGCCCTGCTGGCGGGGCGTCGATTACGGCTTCACAAGCGTGGTCCCGTAAACGGCGCCGACAAGCCTAACCCAGGGTGTAGCACGGTACGTATTCGCTGCCGGGCAGCTTCATGCGGCCCTGGGCGACGAATGACGTCAGCAGCGAGTCCAGGCGAGCCATCAGCTCGGGCTCGGCATGCAGGCGGAAGGGGCCGCGCGCGGCAATGGCGCGAACCCCCGGCTCCTTGACATTGCCGGCGACGATGCCCGAGAACGCCCGGCGCAGATTGGCGGCGAGGTGGTGGTTCGGCTGATCGTGATGCAGGGCCAGCGCGGCCATGGCTTCGTGAGTCGGCTCGAAAGGCTGCTGGAACCCGCGTTCGATATTGAGCCGCCAGTTGAAGTAGAAGGCGTCGTTCTGCTCGCGCCGAAATTCCGCGACCTCCTGGATGCCGTCACGCATCAGGCGGGAGACGGTGATCGGGTCGTCCACGACGATGCGATAGTGGCGACGGACCTGCTCTCCCAGGGTGTAGCACAGGAACTCGTCGATACGCTGGAAGTAGTCCCGGGCACTCTCCGGGCCGGTGAAAATGACCGGAAAGGGAATGTCGCGGTTGTCGGGGTGCATCAGGATCCCCAGCAGGTAGAGAATCTCTTCCGCTGTTCCCACGCCACCGGGGAACACCACGATGCCGTGCCCGATGCGGACGAACGCTTCCAGACGTTTCTCGATGTCCGGCATGATCACCAGTTCGTTGACGATCGGGTTGGGAGACTCGGCGGCGATGATGCCGGGTTCGGAGATCCCCAGATACCGGCTGCCATGGCGGCGCTGTTTGGCGTGGGCCAGATTGGCGCCCTTCATGGGCCCTTTCATGGCGCCAGGGCCGCAGCCGGTGCAGATGTCCAGGCCGCGCAGCCCCATGTGATAACCCACGCCCTTGGTATAGTCGTACTCCTCGCGGGTGATCGAATGTCCTCCCCAGCAGACCACCATGCTCGGCTCCTGCGCCGTACGCAGGGTGCTGGCATTGCGCAGGATGTGGAATACGGCGTTGGTGGCGCCCTCGTTGGTCTCCAGGTCGAACTTGGGATTGTTCTGGATTTCGTTGTAGACGTAGACGATGTCACGCAGCACGGCGGATAGCTGCTCGCGCACGCCGCGAATCATGCGGCCATCGACGAACGCGCAAGCCGGCGCATTGGAGAGCTTGAGCCGGATGCCGCGATCCTGCTGCAGGACCTCGATGTCGAAGTCCTTGTAGGCCTCCATCACCGCCAGGCCATCGTCGGTGGGCGTGTCACAATTCAATATGGCCAGTGCGCAGCGGCGCACGAGATCGTGAAGGCCGCTGGTGGAGGTGTCCCTGAGTCGATTGACTTCGGATTGAGAGAGCACCTCGAGACTGCCCTCGGGGGAGACGATGGTCGATAGCGTCTCAGGCATGGACGGCATCCTCGTGCAAATAGGTTCGGTGATTCAATGTTCGGCTCTTGCGGCGGCGGTTTGCCAGAGTCCTGCGATCTGTTCGCGATCGGCTTCGCTCATGTTGTCCTGAGCGAAGGTGCTCTCCAGCCACTGCCAATAGGTGGCGTCGAAGTCTTCCGCTTCGACGTCGGCTGGATCGTACTCGGCCATCTCCTGCACCAGGCCGATCTGGGGAATCATGTAGCCGAGCGCGAAAAGCTCGCTGTCATCGGCGCTCTGTTCCATCGCGAGTAGCGTTTGTTGCACGGCCTTGGCGCGCTGCGCAAAGGGATCAGACATAGTGTTCTTCAATCCTGAGTGAGAGCCCGCCAATGCTAACATAGGCGCTGGCGCCTATCGCAGTGGGGCGGGCCAGGGCGGGCCGGTTCCATCGTGGTGTCGTTGGGGTTCGGCGGGGTATCGCGACCTGAAATCGAGGGGGAGGACGAGAGCCGGTTCGGGCCGTTCCCGGGTGTGGCGGTGCGCCCGGGTGTGGCAGTGCGAGTCCGGCCATAAATTGCTATGATTGGAGAGTCCACAGGCGACAACGAGGCGTTATCGACCTTGGCAGACTCAGGCCATCGAATCGAAGCGCTTTAACTGCGTACAGCGTGAGTGATCCGCGTTTCCATGTTCAACGCCCAGTATTTTCGCACCTACATGATGCTCGTCGAGACGGGCAGCTTCACTCAGACCGCGGGCAAGCTGGACATGACCCAGCCGGGCGTCAGCCAGCATGTGCGCAAGCTCGAGGAGTATCTCGGTCGCTCGCTGCTCAATCGACATGGCCGCCGCTTCTCGTTGACCGACGCCGGGCGCCGGGCCTACGACTACGCGGTGAAGCTCTTCGCCGAGCATGAGCATTTCCGTCATTCACTGGATGACGACTCGCCGGACAGCGGCGAATGCCGCATTGCCTCGCCCGGTAGCGTCGGACTGATGTTCTATCCTTTCCTGCTGGGATATCAGCAGATGCACCCAGGGCTGACGGTCAACTACAGCTTCGCGTTCAACCACGAGATCGCGCAGGATGTGGTCGCGGGGCGTTACGACGTCGGCATCGTGACCGAGGTCAGCAAGCATCCCGACCTGAGTTACGAGGCGTGGCACCAGGAGCCCCTGTGCCTGGTGGTGCCGGCCGACTTCGTCATCACCGAAGTCACCTTCGGCAAGACCGAAGAGCGCGTGGTGGCCGCCGAGCGCCAGGCCTC